>DASWIV010000159.1:0-17279 GCA_036397475.1 bacterium | reverse complement strand
TAGGCGGACCGGTTGGGCGGGAGGAATGGTAAATGCCACGCGTACCTGAGCGGGGAGATTTAGTATGGATGTCAGCCACACCACAGCTTGGGCGGGAGCAGGCAGGTCATCGTCCTTATTTTGTAATTTCCCGCAGGAAATACAATAAATTAAGCAGGTTAGCTCTGATGTGCCCAATACGCAGCCGCAGTTTTGGAAATTCCTTCGAAGTTAAAATTCCAAATGGTCTGAGGATTGAAGGGGTAATTCTATCAGATCAGGTAAGGAATCTTGATTGGGAAGCAAGAAAATCTGAATTTGTATGCAGACTGCCTACTGGAATAATTGAGGAAGTAATCAGTAAAATATCGACATTGCTCGAATAAAGCCTGACGCACAATTTCCATATCTAAATCGCTATCTTCACCTGCTCCTTAACGAGTTCGAGAACCTTAAGACTCGGGGTTACACGTCCTATATTCATCATGTGAATTCCATCAACCATATCGTGGAGTTCCAATATCGTATCTCGAGCCAGCGCTATGCCTTCACCGTAAATATCCGCCGAATTTTCCAGCCGTTCGACCATTGCACGCGGCATAACTACCCCGGGAATATCTTCCATGATTTCCAGGGTCCGCCTGTCGACAATTGGAATATATCCTGCGATGACCCGAATGCCCAGAGGTTTAACAAGTTTGAGGAAGTTTTTAAATTTAGGTATGTCGTAGACCGGCTGGGTCTGGAAGAATTCCGCTCCGGCACGAATTTTCGCCTTGATTTTAGACATCTCGACACTGAGGTCCAGAGGGAAGGGATTCGCGGCTGAGCCGATCAGGATATCCTTTGGCGCACGATTGAGCTTGTTTCCTCCCATATCGAATCCGTGTTTCATCCTGCTGATAACATCCATTGCCTGGACACTATGAATATCGAAAACAGGGGCCGAATCCGGATGGTCGCCTATTTCAGGCGGGTCGCCCATGATGACAAGGAAATTCCTTATGCCTAGCACATAGCCCGACAGCACATCCGACTGAAATCCAAGCCGGTTTTTGTCGCGACAGGTAAGCTGGCAGATCGGCTCGATACCCAGTTCAAGGAGGATCCTGCATCCCGCGATAGGGGATAGTTTAAGTAGTGCTCTCTGGTTATCGGTGACATTAACCGCGTCGGCAAAATTCTTAAGTTCCCTCGCTTCCCGTTCGAAGCGCTTTAGTCCGACACCCTTGGGAGGATGAATTTCCATCGTTACGACAAATCTGCCGTTACTGAGTTTTTCCCTGAATCCTTTCGGGTGGGGGGCGGCAGGCAGGTATCCCATCGACGCGGTCGGGTCGAGGTGGGTTACGGATGGCTCGGTGTCCTCGAATGAGATGCCAAGTATATCGGCGATCTGTTCGAGGATCTCCGGGTCCCTGGGACCAAGCCTCAATCTGCCGTTTTCAAGGTCCGAGATAAAACTCTGGGTTACCTTTACCTGCCGGGCGAGATCGGTCTGCGAGATTCGTGGGCTTCTTGATTTTCGTGCGACCTTAACAAGACGCCCAAAACGCGATAAATCTATCATGATATTGATAATATCACGATATTATCGAAAATCAATTAGAAATTATCGGAAAAATTGTATTTTTATCGGATATCTCGCGGGTTGGATGCGTAGACTACCCGGCCTTTCCTGCGTTCTTTTGGTTCGGGTGATTCATCGGGAATTCCAATGACGATACACATTACCATGTCCATCTCGTCGAGGTTAACCCCGCACAAATATGAGATTTCATCCTTGATAGCGAGCGACGAACCCATCATTAACCCGCCATATCCCTCGGCGTTTGCAGCGAGCACGAGATTTTCGCACGCCAGTGCCGCTGAAACCTTATCAGGTTTTCCGTTATTTATATCGGTAAAACATACGATCCCGACCGGAGCGCTGCCGAGATTCCGATATAATTTTTTGCGAATTTCGACCCCCTCATCGCCATATCGCTCCCTCAGGCTCGCTACTTTCTCGGGGGTCATAATGGATGAATGCAGGTGGGCTAACCTGTCACGCATCTCTTCCTGGAGGACATAGAATTTCCACGGCTGGCGGTTCATGGACGATGGCGCGGAAATCGCTGTATCCATGATTCTTTTGAGGGTTTCAGGGGGTATGGGATCCGGTTTGAACGCCCTGATGGATCTGCGAAGTCCGCAAAGTTCATGAAATTTTTCAGCTTCCAGCATGGCGGGGATTATATCACCACAGAAAGGCATTTTATAGATAAAAACCATTACTGCTATTAATCCATCCTAAAATCTGATATTTTCCGATATTATTTTTATATTGCTGGAATATCCTAAAAGCCTTGCGAAATCCAACATTAGGGTGTAAAATCCGTCGGCTCTCTGGAAAAGGACAGGGACCTATGCGTTATGGCTGCATTTGGAACATTACTAAAAGTTATTTACATCGTAATTTGCGCGCTTCTTATCATGGGGGTCTTGTTTTCCCAGCAGAAATCCGGCGGATTGTCGGGTATCATGGGTGGAATGGACCAGGGTATGAGAGGCGTCAAGGGCATGGATGAAGGAATGCGCAGGGGCATCACATGGCTTGGACTGGCATTTGTAGGACTCGCCGTAATTATTGACCTGCTTGGTGTTTAACCGTTATCCTTAATGGCGGACAGTCAAATGAAGACGACCGAATCCGCCAACCCAATCACAGAAACAAAAACAGAAGCACCGTCCGATGGTGCTCTTTTGTCTATCCGTAATCTTCGGACCTGGTTTCATACCGACGAGGGGATAGTCAAAGCTGTCGACGATGTCAGTTTTGACATCAAAGCCGGCGAAGCGCTCGGGGTGGTCGGGGAAAGCGGGAGCGGCAAATCGGTCACCGCATTATCGGTTCTCAAACTGATACAGACCCCTCCAGGGGAATACGCGGGCGGATCGGTTCTGTTCCGCGGAAAAGACATCCTGAAATTTTCCGAAAAATCCATGCGGGATATCCGTGGCAACGACATCGCCATGATATTTCAAGATCCCATGACCAGCCTGAATCCGGTAATGACGGTCGGGAACCAGATTTGCGAATCCCTCATCGTCCATCGCGGAATGAAAAAACGGGAGGCCTGGGACCACGGGATCGAAATGCTCAAGCTTGTGGGTATTCCACTGCCGGATGAAAGGATGAGGTCGTTTCCTTTCCAGATGTCGGGAGGAATGCGCCAGCGGATAATGATCGCGATGGCGCTGAGCTGCAATCCGTCGCTGCTGATAGCCGATGAGCCGACGACCGCACTGGACGTGACGATCCAGGCGCAGATCCTGGAACTCATCAAAAAACTGCAGGATGAGACCGGGATGGCAGTATGGATGATCACTCATGATCTGGGGGTTGTGGCAGAAACATGTTCCAGAGTTGTTGTGATGTACGGGGGAATCGTGATGGAGGAGGGGACAGTCGAGCAGGTATTCACGGACCCGCGGCATCCGTATACCAGGGGTTTGCTGAAATGCCTTCCACGTATAGATGAAAAAACAGACAGGCTGAATCCGATCAGCGGACAGCCGCCAAACCTGGCCGCGCTTCCGCCTGGTTGTCCGTTTGTGGACAGATGCGATATGAAGCATGAAACGAAACACGGTGAGTCGCATTGCAGGCAGCACCGTCCGGATGAAATTTACACAAAAGGTAACAGGCGGGTAAGATGCTTCCTGTTTTCCGAGGAATGAATTTTGCTGAAATTAATGAGTGTTCTTCCAATAAAAAAGGTCAAGATTCATTTAAATCGAGAAGGCGAGGATCTCGAGTTCAAGGAATCGAATCAGACGATGTACTTCCGCAAGGACGAGGTCGATGACGCTATTAAATATTCGAAGGCAGTCCACGAGATACTCAAGCCGCACTACCAGACATTTGTAAAACTCAGGGAAGCTTATGTCCGTAAGGAAGTCAGCCTTGGCGTGCTGGGGATGATAACCGGGGCGAATCTCAAACAGGTGCCCTATGGCACGTCCGGATGTCTTTTCTGGGTGATAGCGACATTCATAATCTCGTTCATGGTGACCATGTTCGTGATTCTTCAATTCATGACGTGGCACATTCATCCCATGATAACGGCGGTATTCGATGCAGTGGTCATAATTTTCTGGCTGATCAGGGTTAAGCAGGCAGAAAAATGGGTCCGCAAAGCCGAATACCCAAATAACTCCCGGCTGGACTTCATCAAATTCGTGAATGAATTTGACAGTATTGCCGATCCAAGGGCTGAAACTTTTATGATCACGGACGTGTACGAAAATCCATTCGGAGGATACAAGGTGCACTTCGAAGATATCCGGTTGAACATAACCGATGAGGTACATGAAAAATATCTGAATGCCGGCTCTCCCAAACAGTTTTTCCTGGTGGTCGATGGTGTCGAGATACTGGATGAGGATGAAAAGCGTGTCGAGCCGGGAAAGGTTGTCGAGCAGTTGAGAAAAATGGATTCGACAGCCGAGGTTATCCTTAAAAATATCTGATAATCGGTGATATGAAATAATCCATATCGACATAAAATCCGATGAATTGTTCGTAGATAAGAACGAGGCAGAACTCAAATATCGCGATTACCTTAAGAGATTCGCCGAAATGCGCAGCCGCCTGCAGGATCTGGTTCGCCTCAAACACCAGTACCAGAAGGTTAAGGTCCCCGGGTGCCTCGCGTTTTTTCTTTCACCGTTCGATGACATATTATTCTGTTTATCGGGATGCGCACTGCTGGGGTTTTCGACAGTGTTCAGTGGTGTCGTTACAGTTATCGCGATCATCATCGGAATATTATTTCTCATAAAGGCATTAATCGGATTGGCGATAGTGTTTCTGCTATTTGGAGGGATCGTAATTGTCGTAAATCTGCTCGCCAGGTTCGGAATAATCAAGGTGAAACGCAGGGAGGGCGATACTCGCGGGGAAATTATCGAATTTATCAAAAATCTTGAGAAACTTAGTAAGCCCGAGATGGTCGTAACGGAGGATGGTTTCGTGGTGAGGAACGGGTTCGACTTCAGGGATATGGACTGGAACGAACTTAGTTTTACTCAGGTCGTCGAGAAAATAAAATCTACTGAAGAGATATCAGAAACATTCCTTGGACAGAAATGAGACGAGTAAGGGAAATCAGGCTGGCTGTTTATTAAGAGAAAGTTTATGCAGATCCTGCGACTGCAATGGAGGATTACCAATCCAGTCCTGAGCTATTCAGGTCCTTAATTAAATGGAAGCAGAATTTTACTGAAATTAAGGAGTATTACACTGGATATTCCGATGTTGGAAAAATGCCCTGGTTGGACCAGTCATTGCTCTATGTCGATTCATTTCCATGGTTAATTCTTGGATTCGGGTATAACGCGCCATGCTTTATTATCATGTGTTTCGGAATTTTGATTGTACTGGCAGTTTTTTATTTTCTGGAATTTGTAAGCTCAATTCCACTGATAGTTTCAGCCATGATGTTACTTGCGGGATTTTGGATAATTCACATCCTTAACAGGTCCGTAGCACCAATTCGGGATGCAAGGAAGCAAATAATCGCTTTTGCGAAAACTCTGGAAAGGCTTGACGAACCTGTACTCACCACTGAAAAGATCCTGAGGAATAAGATAGAGATAATAGATCAGGACAGGGATCAAATACCATTTGAAGTCGCCATGAAATTATTCAGGCATGTGGATTCATTTTCGCACGATAAGCTTCGATATCCTAAAAATCCATTACCTCTCCTATAACAGGGTCCTGAGCTCAGGTGTCAACCTGGTGCTGATATCCACACATTTCATAATCCCCAAATCCTAAATGAAGGATTCACCATTAGCGCCAATCTTACGAATGGGCTCAGGTTCCATAGCGAGTCGAGCTTGTGTAAAGCATGTATAATACCCTCAATACATGCTAACGAACGGACAAATACTCCTCAAGACGCAGGATCTCGTCAAACATTTTCCGATTATCCGCGGGATAATCTTCCAGAAACAGGTCGGCGCGGTGAAGGCTGTCGACGGTGTCTCATTCAAACTCGAAAAGGGAAAAACGCTAGGGCTGGTCGGTGAGTCAGGATGCGGAAAATCGACACTCGGACGTGTGATTCTCAGGCTCCACGAGCCGACGTCGGGGTCGATAATTTTCAACGGAAAAGACATCACCGATCTCGACAGGAGATCTTTGCGCGAACTTCGTAAAGATATGCAGATAGTTTTCCAGGATCCGCAGGCGAGTTTGAATCCACGTTTACCTGTCGGAAACGCGATCGCCGAACCGCTGGAAATTTTCAATGTGGTGCGCGGTAAGGAAAAGAAGAACCGTGTACGTGAGCTGATGGAAATTGTCGGGTTGAATCCCGATTCCGCGAACCGTTACCCGCATGAATTTTCAGGAGGGCAGAAACAGCGTATCGGGGTCGCGCGGGCACTAGCGTTGAACCCAAAACTGATAGTCTGCGACGAACCTGTCAGCGCTCTCGATGTTTCGATACAGGCACAGGTCGTCAATTTATTCCAGGATCTGCAGAAGCAGTTCGGGCTGACCTATTTATTTATCGCTCACGATCTATCAATTGTGCGTCACATCTCAGACGATGTCGCGGTAATGTATCTTGGGAAGATTGTCGAGTACGCTCCGAGCGAGGAGTTATACAGCAATCCGAGGCACCCGTACACGGAAGCATTGATGAGCGCGGTGCCTGTCCCCGATCCAAAAATGAAGCGTGAGCGAATTCTGCTTGAAGGAGACCCGCCGTCGCCTAAGAATCCCCCGTCGGGATGCCGTTTCCACACGCGATGCCCATACGTCATGGACGAATGCCGCACACAAAATCCCCCCACAATAAATTTTTCTGAAACGCACTGGGCAGAATGCCATTTATTCAGTGAGGATGGCAGCAGAAAAAATTCCGACAGCCAGGTTTCTGCATAGTTAAGTGAACATTTTCGAACTCTGAAGCGTATAATAATTATCAAGCCAAACCAACAGCTACGGGAGAAGCCTAATGTATAAGCTGACTGGAATTGTCTTACTATTAGCCGCCTGTGTAGCGTGTTCATCTGGCGGAAATTCCGATCCAATTTCCCCAACTGATCCAGATTTATCCGGGAATTCTACCCCATCCGCACGCCGGTATGTTTGATGGGGCGACTGGTTTTGATCCCGGACCGGAAGTAGATCAGCCGTCAGCTTCCGAGGGCGGTTTTTTGAGTGAATTCGATACCAACGGAAATTACCAGGAAGTTCTCACGTGGCAGACATTGAGTGGAGGCATGTTCGCTATCGGCGACATTGATTTCGATCAGCGGGGAACAGAATTATCGGAGGCGGATTCAGCCAATGGGTCGACTTCGATCCTGGAACAGGAGAGGATATCCATGATTCGAAGGACCCGTTCGGCGATGCATTCGTAATAAAGCTAAGTTCTTCGTCGGAATACATGTGGGGTCTCAACTGGTTTGAGAGCGTGCTTTTTCCCCTCGGGATAACAGACAGATTGTTCGAGCCGAATTTTTACAGGGACTTTCTGCCGGAGATGAAACAAAAAGGCGTCTCGATTGTCGCAATGAAAGTCTACGCCATGGGGCGCCTGGCTACTGAAGGGGGAGATCTGGAGCGAAGCCTGCATTACACGATGTCGCTTCCCATCTCGACGATGATCATTGGGATGGACAGTGTCGATAGGGTGGATGAAAATGTCAGTTATGTTCATTCATTCGCGGGCATGTCGGACGAGGAGATCATCGATCTTCAGAACCGCACGGATGGGAAACTTCAGCGCAGGCAGATATGGTGGAAGAATTAAATTTGCGTTCAAATTAAAATAATGATTTTATACTCCCAATCATGACACAAGCCGCACTTGTCGTATCCGGTATAACAAAAAAATTCGGAGACCTGACCGCCCTTGATACGATCAGCCTGACTGTGAATTCAGGCGAAACATTCGGGCTGCTCGGTCCGAATGGCGCGGGTAAATCGACACTGATAAATATCATTTCAGGTGTCCTTGCCCCCGATTCAGGAGGCCTTGAGTATTACGGTGAGAAAATTAAAGAGCCGACGATCGAACTCAAACAGTCGATGGGAGTTATTCCGCAGGAGATCAGCCTCTACGGCAAATTGTCCGCGCGTGAGAACCTGGAATTTTACAGCGAACTCTATGGTTTAAACAGATCATCGGCGAAAGGAAGAATCGATGAAGTGCTGCATTTGGTCGGGCTTGCAGACCGCCAGAATGACAGGATCAGTACGTACTCGGGCGGCATGAAGCGACGGATCAATATCGCGGCGAGTATTCTTCACAGCCCGAAATTTATTCTTATGGATGAACCGACTGTAGGGATCGATCCCCAGTCGCGAAACCTGATATTTGAAGTTATTGAAAAACTGCATGAACTGGGAGTCACCATAATTTACACGTCGCATTACATGGAAGAGGTCGAGCGGCTGTGTCATAACGTCTCGATTATCGACCATGGTAAAGTTATCGCGAACGGCACGAAGGAAGATCTGATTGCGATGGTTGGAAGTACTGACCTTGTGGAAATACACCTGGAAAATCTCCCTGAGGAAAAACAGGCGTTTGTGAATGAAACCTTTAATGAAATGAAGCCGAAATTTTCCGATGGCACACTTTATCTCAACACCGAAAAGGCCGGGGAAAAACTCGGGGGGATAATCAAGCAGATAAATGACATGGGGGCGTCGGTTACGAATGTCCGCGTGAGGGAGCCGAATCTCGAAAGTGTGTTCCTGCACCTGACGGGAAAGGGGTTGAGGGACTGATGTTTAAAAAAGCGATCACGATAGGACTGATGAACCTCAAACTTTCTTTCCGTGAGCCTGCCGCTATTTTTGGCGGACTCCTCGCGCCGGCGGTTGTCCTGATAGTTTTCGGGATCATTTATTCGTCGATGGCATCGGGTACTGAGGATATTGAGATAGACCTGCTTTATGTCGACCAGGTAAACAATGACCGTAGCGAGGCGTTTCTTGACAGCCTCGAATCCGAAGGGATTTTCACGATCAGTACGATCGATCCGCGGTATCCGGACGAGGAAATTCCTCTGACACCGGAATTGATTAAAGAGCTGATACTTGGAGGCCACGCGAATCTCGGGCTTGCCTATGAGGGAATGGAGACAAGCGAGGCATTTCCGGTTATGGATGTCCCCAGCATGACACTTTATTACGATCCGACATCCGACATTGAAAAAGAAATCACCAAGGGGCTGATCCAGAAAAATGCATTCATGGGAATGGACACTTCGTTTCCCGAGCAGGGTGTCGATTTCATGCTGGAGGAGATCGGCATTAAGGGAACTCCTGTCGGAACGATGATAGAGAATTACATGGGAAGTCTCACGGAGATGTGGAACGAGGAAGGTGCGGGTGACGAGAGTGGAGCTGGCGATAAAAACAGGATGAATACAATGATGGAGGGTCTTCTCGATCTGAAAACCGAGGAAGTTATCAAGGAGGAAGTTAAAAGCGGGCATCCGGTAATGGCGAATATGGTGTCGGGGCTCATCACCATGTTCCTCCTGTTCACGGTTTCGTCGGCGGCAGCGTCGCTGCTTGAAGAACAGAAAGAAGGAACTGTCAGGCGCCTGTTAATCGCACCCATTTCGGTTGATTCAATAATCTGGGGTAAGTTTATCAGCATCTCGATTTTCGCCGCGCTGCAGGTTTTCATCATGCTCCTGCTGTCAGCGTTGATCTTCCACGTCAATGTTTTGGGCAATCTTGTCCCGGTTATTATCATAAGCATCGCGACAATTTTCGCCTGTACGTCGTTCGGGATGATATTCGCGGCGCTTGCCAGGAGTTTCGAGCAGGTTAATTCCACGATGACAATAGTTATCCTCACCATGAGCGCGATCGGCGGGAGCATGTTCCCGCGGATCTTCATGCCGGAGTGGATGAAGTCATTCGGGCTCCTTACGATCAACGGATGGGCGATAGATGGGTATCTCGACGCGCTTTATTATTTCAAGGGATCGGGGTCGTTACTGGGCTATGGTGAAGCGCATAATTTATGGGATGTTGTGCAGAATTCGGAAGCGATAGTGCTGGTGTTGTTCAGCCTGATCTGCGGGTATATAGCGGCTCGCATTTTTAAACGACGCCTTGTTCATGGATAGCCGGGTATTTTGGGTTTTTATTTCATGTGGTATATATAAAATAGAAGATTGAATTCACAACGCTTCAGGTAGTTGCACGATGGAATTTATTCCAGTCAGTATGGGTCCGTTTGCGTCGGTGATAGCGCTCTTCGCTGGACACTACGCTGCCAGTTATGTGTTCGCATTGTACGCCGGACAAAGGTTTGGCAACCGCGACTACTGGTACACCAGATTCCTCCACTGGCCTGTAATCGGGCACATAGAATGCCTGCTACTTTTATTCTGTCCTCACGACTACGAAAAAAGATTCGGATTTATTGAAGTCGACCTCGACGACCTCCGTCGTCGCGCTGAATATCTAAGTGAGAAGCAAGAGTCGGACCGCGAGGAAAATTCCGTCACACCATTCAAGTCGAGTGTTTACCACATTTGGGTGGACCCGAAGGTCGAGGAATATCTTGATTGGAATATGCCGCGAAAGGCACTGAAAGTGGCACGCGACAGGTTGAATAATGCTAAGGACGCAGGCTGCCGGAAATCGGTGAGACTTTACAAGGATTACATCAGGGCGATAAAGGTCCAGTTGAATCATCCGCAGTCGAAAGGCAATTTAATGCCTGCCGCGAAGAAGGAAGGGCTCCAGATGAGTAATTACAAGCTGAGGTACATTCCACCTGCCAATCCACAGCGCCCGATACGAATCAAGTAGCGCGCGATTCGATAAATTAGCCCCGTTTTTGCCTTACATATCAATCTGGAGTTGTGCTATATTAGCCCTTCATCGCGAGATGGTTTCCATCGTGATGCGGTTCCACGGTTGCCCGAAATTTGTAACGGACATCCGCACTATCTTGGAAATATAACAACCAAAGGAGCTATAACTATGCTCGGCGCAGTTAAGGAACAACTCCAGACTACTCTGGATGAAATCAGGGACGCCGGCTTATGGAAAGCCGAAAGAATTATCACTACCCCACAGTCCGCGGCTATTAACACAACCGAGGGAGCGGAAGTAATCAACTTCTGTGCCAATAACTATCTTGGCCTGTCAAGCCATCCCGAAGTCATCAAGGCAGCTCACGAAGCGCTCGATAAGAGAGGCTACGGAATGAGCTCGGTCCGCTTCATCTGCGGAACACAGGATATCCACAAGGAACTGGAAGACAAGGTCACCAAATTCCTCGGAACCGAAGACACTATCCTCTATTCGTCATGTTTCGACGCAAATGGCGGACTATTCGAAACCCTGCTGACAGAAGAGGACGCTATCATCTCGGACTCGCTGAATCACGCGTCGATCATCGATGGTGTCAGGCTTTGCAAAGCCCAGCGGTACCGCTACGTCAATTCCGACATGGACGACCTGAAAAAGCAGCTCGATGACGCCAAATCGAAAAATCTACGCAGGCTCCTGATCTGCACCGACGGTGTGTTCTCGATGGACGGATATATCGCCAAGCTCGACGAGATAGTAGCTATCGCGAAAGAATACGGCGCGATGGTTATGGTCGACGATTCACACGCGACAGGATTCACAGGAAAAACCGGACGCGGCTCGCATGAGTATCGCGGTGTTATGGGCGAGATCGACATCATCACCACCACATTCGGAAAAGCGCTCGGCGGAGCAAGCGGAGGATGTACATCCGGACGTGCGGAAATTATCGCTATGCTCAGGCAGCGGTCACGCCCGTACCTGTTCTCGAATTCAATGGCTCCCCCGATTGTAATGGCAACTATCAAGGTCATTGATCTATTAAGCGAGACGACAGAGCGCCGTGATAAACTCGAGTGGAACACGAATTACTTCCGCGAGGAAATGGGCAAACTAGGATTCGATATTCTCCAGGGAACGCATCCGATCTGCCCGGTCATGCTTTATGACGCGGCACTCGCGAGCAAGTTCGCCGACGAAATGCTGAAGGAAGGCATTTATGTTATCGGCTTCAGCTATCCGGTTGTTCCGAAAGAAAAGGCGAGGATCAGGGTACAGATATCCGCCGGCCACGAGAAGGAGCACCTGGACAAGGCGGTCAACGCGTTCAAGACAGTAGGCGAGAGACTTGGAGTATTAAAAACCGCGAACGCATAAGGATTTTTGAAATTGATAATGACAACGCCCCGATGATGTCGGGGCGTTTTTTTTTGTTAGTAGTGTAAAATATGGGTGCCGGAATAAATCCTGAACCATGTAGGGTGCAGGCTATCAAAGGGGAAATCCCCGCTTACTTTACCTCCCATTTTATATTAAAATATAACCAGTACTTCCCGGAGGACTTCAATGTCAAGGTTTAACGCAGTTACCTTTTTTACCATTGCTTTTCTTTTTCTGATCTCGTGCTCAAATTCGTCCGGACCCATATCACCGGACATCGACGCACCCTCAATAACCGGAACAAAAACAACGCTTTCATCATCCGGGAACACTGTCCTGTGGGGACTCTGGGATGTCCATATCAATTTCGATACAGGATCGATCGAAGCTGTCCCCATGCGTGGCGCGACCTTCGCCGCAAATGTGGTCAAGTTTATCGACAGCCCCCCATCGAACCTCATACTCTCAATCAACGGCATAGACCAGCAGGCTGAATATATCGACGTCGATGTTAATGTCGGCCTGAGACATCCGTTCGCAGGCCTCGACCAGTACATCGGATTCGATGTAGCGGGAATTTTCATGGGCAATGGATCGGCATCAGGTCCCGATGGATTATCAGTGGCAGGGATCGATGACCAGGTACTTATGAATCCGGACGGTTTCACCAGGTGGTTCAATGCGACCGAATTTTCCAGCGCCGGCAGCCAGATTCCTCTTATCGGTTATACTCCGGGAAAACTTGGCACAACAGGATATACACCTGGCGCAATTCTCAATCCATACAAATATTTTGCCGACGGCCTTGGATCGACTGAAGAAGCATTCGATTTCCTCACGACAAACCCGTCCGGGCGCGGCTCATTTACTCCGGGAACGGTAAACACCCGAAATTACTTATTAAGGTTCCCGACTACGACCGGAGTTACTTTCCAGTACGCAGTCGCGGCGCACTGGGAGCCAAACGCCAACGACCCGAATCCTCCGGGTTCGCTGGACGATTTTCCGATTTCCGCGAATGCCGATGAGGCAATGGTTGTCAGTGTGATCGACCAGTCGGACCTGTTCTACATCGACGGGTCAACTTACGGCGGGAACGTCAGGCTTCAAATCACACCTTCCGACTGGTCCGCAGAATGCAGCACTGTAGCGGATGAATACGAGATCATTCTGTATTCCGATGTATTCACATCTCCAAAAAATGTGGACATGACTCCAGTCGGAAATGTAGGCGATTTCTGCACATTCGAAGCTGACTTTCCGTCCGAAGTTCCGGCGTCCGATGATAAATCATCATGCTGGATACGAGTCAGCCAGTTGAATGCCGATTATTCAAATGACTTTGGAGTTTCCAACGATGCCACCGGGCCGTTATCGAGCTATTTTCTCATCGATATTCCGGTCAGCGGCGATCTTCCGGGCTCGATTTCCGTCATCGATCCGAATGGCGGAGAAAATCTTCAGACCGGGGGAAATTTCGAGATAAAGTGGACCAGCGAAAATGTCGCTGGAAATGTAAATATCGAATACTCAAAAGATAATTTTGAATCAGATGTAAATGAAATAGTCGCCAGCACGGAAAACGACGGCAGCTACATCTGGACAAGCATCCCCGACGATCCGACTACGTCAGGTCGTGTACGGATATCCGCCGAAAGTTCGCCATCGATATTCGATATTTCCGACGCCGACTTCACGATCGAATCGGCAAATGGCTGGGTTCTGACATGGGGCGCCAGCGGTAACGACCGTGGTTACGGAATGTGCACCGACGATGATGGAAATTTCTATGTAACCGGATTCTATTTTTCAACGGTGGATTTTGACCCGTCAGGAGGAACGGATTTTCACCCCGGATTCGGAAGCTGGGACTCATTTGTAAGTAAATTTGACGCCGAAGGAAATTACCAGTGGGCCGCGACATGGGGCGCTACCGGTTATGCCGACAGCGCGAGGGAAGTCGCGGTCGATTCAAGCGGGAATGTTTACGTCTGCGGATGGTGGCAGAATAATTTAAGTCCCGCGCAAATTGACCTCGATCCGGGACCATCGCAGGACTGGTTTTATGGAACAGTCGGGGACAACGGCTACGTTATCAAGCTCGATTCAACAGGAGCGTACCAGTGGGGAGCATCGTGGAACGCCGCTGACTGGGAATGGTTCGATTGCTACGGCATAGCTGTGGATATTGATGGAAATGTCTGGCTGAGCGGCTCTTTCCAGGGCGCGAATGTCGATTTGGATCCGACATCCGGTGTCGATCCGGTCACTACCGTCGGCGGCGGATCTTGGCGCGACGCATTCCTCATAAAACTGGATACGGATGGAAATTACGAGTTTGGCTACAACTGGGGCGGCGGATTCCAGGACTACGGACAGGATATTATTATAGATTCAGCCGGAAATGCAGTTGTTACAGGATCATTTGCCGGTGTGAATGTCGACTTCGATCCGGGTGTCCCGACAGCATTTCGAGGTACTACTGGAGATTTCGATCTTGATGTGTACGTCACCTCATTCGATTCAACCGGCGCTCATAACTGGGTAAAATCGTGGGGAAGTTCATCGAGTGAAGAAGGCTATGGACTTGCGGTTGATCAGAATGGAAACATCCTGGTATCCGGCTACTTCGCCGGATCATGCGATTTTGATCCCGACGGCGCCGGGGATGTCCATAATACGAACGGCGGTTCCGACGCGTTTGTATGCAGATTGGATTCTTCGGGAACCTTCGACTGGGCGGAAACGTGGGGCGGAACAGGTGCCGATGTATCCTACGGCGTAACCGCGGATAATCTGGGCGGTGTCGGTGTAACCGGGTATTTCGAGTATACGGTCGATTTCGACATCAGCGACCCCGGCGGACAGTACACATTCACCGCTAATACAAATCACGACTCGTTTTACATCAAGTTCGACTCAGACTCGACCTTTGGCTGGGCACACGCGTGGGGCGGAATCGCCCAGTCGAGTGGCGGGGGAGTCGAGGATGAAGGCTGGAGTACCGTCACGGACCTGAATGGAAATTTCATGGTCGCCGGTGTGTTCCAGAACACGTGCGATTTCGAACCCGGGGCCGGCGTGACCAATAAGACTGCCGGCACGAATGACGTTTTCCTGATGAAGCTGTTACCCGACGGCACCTGGTAGAGATATCCGGAGTGCAATCCGGGAAGATTTTTTCTCGACCAAATTGCGATACGGTATAATCAGGGCAGCGATTGTCACGGAGGGGACATGAACCGTTCCACGCCATGGATAGCCATTGCGCTTCTTTTACTCCTGTCCGCATGCAGCCAGGGAGGAAATCACCTTGTTGCTGGGCCAATCGAAGGCCCGGACATTATCGCGTCGAGATCGACAGTTGAATTTTCATTAGCCGCATCCGCGAATTCCGTAATCAAATACAATTGGAATATCGATCCCCCGGAATCCGGGACTTTCATTTCGAACATTAGTAGAATCACAAAATTTAAAGCCGCAGATATCCAGTCGGACATTACCGCGACAATTTCGGTGCTGGTGAGTTCGGGAAATGAAGGGCCGATCAGCCGCTCAAAAGTAATAACGATCGTCTACACTGAAAATCAGCAGCCGACAGCATCGGCAGTTATATCTGCGAGTGAGAATCTCTATGGCGACCCGGTCCAGTTCGAAAATCTGTCAACCGACCCGGACGGGGTCGACGATATTGAAAAATTTGAATGGGATTTCGAATACGATACCCTGGTCGGATTTTCTCCGGACAGTACCGTAGCGGATCCATCCCATATTTTCCCGATACCCGGATCATTTGACGTGCAGCTGCGAGTCACCGATTCGGGAGGCCTGTCCGACACTCTCGATCAGCCGCTGGTAGTTGAAATTACCGACCCTCCACGTCCACCGGTTCCTGAAATTCATGTCGCCTCAGATTTTCTCCATTCCCAGGTAGTAATACAGTTTGTCGATAATTCTTCGGATCCAAATTATGAGGACGAGATCGTCAAATGGGAATGGGACTTTTCGTACAACAAGCAGGACGGATTTAATATCGAGTCGACACAGCGGAATCCGCGCCACAAATTCGGGCAGCCGGGAAATCATTACATCATGCTCCGCGTGACAGATTCCAGCGGACTCATCGGGTTGCCCGTGGAGCCTTATGTCCTGCAGATAGCAAACTGGGGGAGTGTCCGGTCGTGGGGCGACACCGGGAACGATATGTCGGGTAGAATCGCTATCGCGAATGACGGACGAATTTATTCTGCCGGACTTTTCACCGGAACAATCACGCTCGGGAACGATAAGCTGTTCAGCGCACCGCAGGAGTCCGACGGTTACCTCGCATCATTCGTGATGGACAATGAAGCCAGCATTTTCGACTGGTGGGCGATAGACCTGGGTCCATCCTCTAATTTATCCACCCTGGAAATCCTGAATGATGGAAATATCCTTATAGGCGGGAGATATGCAAATGGCTTCGGACCTCCGGGGATCGGCGGATTCCTGAGATGTTATGCGCCGGATAAATCCCTTCTATGGGAAAAACTTCAGCCCGGATCGGACAGTACGGACGGGTCCACAATTGTCATTGATAATTACGAATACCAGTCGCCCATCGATACTGGCGGAGGAAATATCCTTGTGGTTGAAGTCGGGGAGAAGATCCACAGCAGCCAGGTTTCTCATTCTGCAGATTACTCGGCACGGCTTCTCAAAATCAGGTCGTCGGATGGATCTGAAATTTCATCCGTCCAATTAGATGATGACATCGGGGTCGCACGGCTGGTCCAGTCCGGAGATGATGTAATAATCGGATTCCAGAAAATATATTCGACACTTTACACTTATTACTACGGCGCGGGTGTCGCGAAAAATGATCTGTCGACGCTTGAAAAAATCTGGTCGAATCCCATAGGCAATTTTGTCAGCCTGGGAGATATGGCATCTGACCCGGCAGGCGGATTTTTCATATCCGGCTCCATTTCCGAACGTGTGGACTTCGATCCGGGCGATGGAGTTTACGAGATAGGCGAACACAGCCTTTACAGTGGAATTTATCTCGCGTCGTATTCGCAGGATA
>DASWIV010000158.1:0-5113 GCA_036397475.1 bacterium | reverse complement strand
CCCCCGGTACTGCCGGCGGTCGAGATTGAAAAGGTATGGCTGTCTCCCGAGTGAGAAAATAAATACGAATTGCCCCTAAAGTAAAGGTCCCTCCGGAGAAATTCGGAGGGACAGCTGTAATTATCATTTTTCTACTGCTATTTCGGTGAGATGTGTATCCACCCCAGTAGATTTCGGTAAGCCTTTCGCGGCGCAGGATGAATATTTTGTGACTTTCCCAGATATTTGATCGCTATCGAGATTCATCCTCCTCAATAACCCAAGGACTGGAAGTGCGATCAACACAATCAACCCTCCGAAAATGTATCCCGTCGAAATGCTCCTGATTTTTGTGATGTACCCAAGCCCCGTGAGTCCGACAGTCGATCCGCAACTTGAAACAAGCGAATCGAAGAGTTTAAAAATGCATTCTGGGGATTTCAGCAAGAACTGAGACTGGCACCACTACCAGCCGTCGGGCATTTCGAATGTGTGGAAATGCGATGGAGTGCCGCCATACAGCGAGAAATCTTCTGTCGCGACCATGAACGTTTCATCCGGATAGTCAGGGTGATTCAAAAGGCCATGCGTCCAGAAGTAACGGTCTTCGTCGTCGGCATCAGGATTGTTCCACTCATCTATCACGCTGCCGTCCGAATCGACCTTCACAAAAGTCTGCCCGTAGAGCCACGTATTTCTTGCTGATACAAGTATGCGGCAATGTTCTGAGTCAGGATCGGAGTGGTCGATCTCAATGTCACCGGCTGCTCTCCAGTTATATGCACCGTGTGCACCGACATTGTGGCTTAGAATATTTTCAGTCGTGTTAATGTGAACAGGGGTGCCGGGAGAGAGATCGAATGTATCTATTCGTCCCTTGAGTGATCCGCCGTAACTCCAGACCATCAGCAGGTCTTCAGAATAACTCACGGCGATATCGAAAATGTTTGGCCAGTCGGAATATTTGATATCTGACGTCACCTCGATCGAACCGAGTGCGTCATATTCATATTCCGAGCCAGTCCAGATGTAATGGTCGATGAAATATTTATCAGGCCTGATATCTAGTTCCTCCGGGTTGGAAATATCCTTATACGTATGGCCGATTGTCCAAAGGCTGCCATCGTCATCCGTATCGATTCCCTGGAGATGGTTCGTGTCTGCGTTATCAATTTCCTGCACGAAATTTCCTTCGATGTCATATATCACTATCCTGTTGTTATATCCGTCGACATATCCTCCGCCGCACACTGCATAAATAATATTTCCAGTCACATCGCAGACATCGAGATCCCCGATCGAATACTGGCCGTAGAGCATGTTATGTACAATAACATTGCCTGTCGAAAGCCCGTCCTGCAGGACATCGTACTCCGCGAGATTGTAAGTTCCGTTGAATTGCCTGGAGATCAGATTTCCATCGCTGTTAAATGCGATCGAGTGAACCTCTTTTGAGTGATTCTCCATCTCGCCTTCGTATAATTCGTCCCTGAAAACTTCATCGCACGACGGTCCCGGTTCGATCTCGAATGCGTCGTACTTAATGTCGAACAGGGCAGGCGGACCTGGATTCGTCACTTTCAGATCATATTCCCCGGCTTCAGCTCCATTAATCGCGTCGGTGTTGAAATTACAACCGATTGTGTCCCCCTGAAGCCCGACACCCATTCCGGTCCCGTAAATTTCAACTGACGGATTGTCGCTCTTGATCAGAACGGGAATTGCGTCGTCAGCGAAAAAATTTCCGGTGATAGTCACCGAAATATCGCCTGAATTCAGTTTTGCCTTGTCAGGAACAATATTGTCGATTTCCGGCTGTACATTCGGGACCGTATCGCTGATCGGGACATCGAACAGCATGTAAGACGCCAGAGCCGCGTCCGGATAATCGAACATATCCCCGTTGGGAACCTGGGGCCGGTAAGTATTCGGTGACGATGATTCCACCGTCACCAGGATCGTCTGGTTTAAAATATCGTCCGGATGGACATCGTGTATTTCAAATTCAAAAATCGATGAGTTGAACCCGTTGCCGATTCCCGACGAGCATGAACTGAGCACATCGACAGGCTCGTCGATTAAAGTAGGGCTTTCAACCCAGATCGCATCGATCTCCTGTCTCAATGCATTTTCACTCAGCATCGCGCCCCAGTCGAAAAGCTCGAGCCCGACAACCACATCGCCGCCGTTCGATGTCGAGTCCACATAATATGCGGTCGTTTTCGAAAAATCGGCGTGCATGTAGTACGGCTCGGCAAGATTCGCACTTACCGGAAACGCTTCCGCAGGATATTCCGGCGCGAAATCATCTGACGGCAGAGCCCAGCTTGAATCGATCGCGTAATTGAATTTATACGATGGAAACCCATCCTTCATTACCAACTGAACATCGTAGCGACGTGTGTTGGCACCCGGAACGGTCGAAAAAGTGCCGCGTGATTCGGGATCGAGACTCTCGACCGATTCCGTTTCATCAAGTCCGTCGGCGAAATATTTGTACCCGTTCAAAGTCGATGTCGGATACACGGGAGGCGCGAGTTTTCCGGGTGTGAATCCGAACATCGTACCATACGAAGTGAATTCAGACGGGTTCCACCAGCGGGTGTAACCGTCCGGATTTAAAAGCCGAGTCTCGTATTTATTGTGGTACAGCAGCGAATCGTCATGACTTCCCGACATCGACCCGTCCGCTATCAGGATTCCCCTGACATCGAATCCGGTGAATTTCGGCAACCCCGGAAATGGATGGATTATTGTCATGTCAATGAGCAGGTGTCCTGTGGACAGATTACTCGCGGGGAGGATATTTATATCGATCCGGTTAGAAGGACTGAGAGGCGGCTGGAGGAATTTTGTAATGTTCGAGTTGAACTCCGCCCCGCGGATCGGGACAATTTCCGCATCAAGTGATACGGGATCTATCGTGACTTCAAAATATCCCCACAGCATGCGGGATTTTTCACCAGCGGTCTGGTTAAGGCTGTATGTATCGGAAAGTGGAGGATTGACGAGGTCCGAAGTGCGGGAGGAAGCGCAATTTGTTAATGTCAGAGCAGCCGTCAACAATACAAAGTATAAAGCCAGACTGCTCGGCTTGGTATACATAATAAATCCCTGATACTCCCTGTCCCTTTTACATTATATCAGATGCGACGCCAAACACTTATCTTAGAGACAAAAATACTCATAATAGTTCACTTTTTCAACCATTTTCGGCAGTCTACCGCCAATTAATGACCCTCTCTCATGAAATCCGGTCCCATGTGATACAATTATTTCAATGATCTTCCGTCTTTTAGCCATGTTCGGGATTGTTTTTGCGCTATTCGGATTCGCGACCGCGCCCGGATTCATCTCCCGAGCGACGCGAAGTCGCATAAATCCCATCCACGATCTCGACACCCGCGACTCCGAGCTTCCGTGGGACCTGTCCGGATTTGTGCCTGTAGGAATTCACGACAGGCGTACACACATCCCGATACGCCAGTGGACCATGCTCCCCGATTTTAAGCGAGTGAAGTAGTCCATTCAAAAAAAATCCCTGGCGATAAACCAGGGACATTTTTCATTATTCTCAATTTTTCTATTCCAGGTTGAATGCTTCCCGGTTGTGCTCGATCCAGTACTCGAAATCCGACATCCCCGTGTAAAGCTCTTTCGACTCCTCGAGGTCGGTCGTGCGGTTATCGAGATACCGCTTGTTGAAATCGAACATGTGCGCGAGGTCCGCGGCGCCGGGAAAATCGAACGACGCGAATGTATCCCTGTCTATATGGTTGTATGCAACCTTCTTGCCGAGTTTTTCGGTCATTATATTGGCGTAGACATCGCAGGTCCTGTCGTCTCCAACCACACCGACAGTTTTTCCCATGTACTTACCCGGGTTTTTGAATATCGATGTGACAACTCCGCCGACATCCTCCACACTCACCATCGCGAATTTGGTTTCGCCCTGCGGGAACCCGAACACGTACGAGCCGTCCTCCTGCTTCTGCGGCGGGAAGAAATAAATGAAATTCTCATAGTAAAACGCCACGTGAACGACGGTCATGGGGATTCCGAGTCCGGCCGCGTACTCCTCGATCCTCGCCTTCTGGTCGAAATGCGGGACATCGAGCTCGCCGTTGGTAATTTTGCCGACATGCGGAAGCGACGAGAAAACGAAATGCTCCACATTCGACTCCTTCACCGCGTCGACAAGATTTCTGCCCTGTTGCTCTTCTTTATCGAAATGCTCCCAGAAATTCGTCACGCCGAAACAGCCGTAGCAGCCGTCCAGCGCCGCTTTCAGCGAATCGATATTGTCCAGGTCGCCAGCGACCATTTTCACGCCCTGGCTTGCAAGCTTGATCGCGGCGTCGGAATCGGGATCGCGTGTTATGCCGCGAATGGCGTAGGTGCCGTCTTTTAAAAGGTGGCGCGCGACAGATCCACCCTGCGCGCCGGTTGTTCCGGTGACGAGAATAATTTTTTTGTCTGACATTTTTTTGAAGTTGCTCCTTTAAGATATACAAAATTTTTTATTTGGGTTAAGGATAGATTAAGAGCCGCCAAAAATCCAGACGGTTCAAAATGGCAGTACGGGAATGGGAGTTAAACCGTCCTCCAGCCTGCGGGGGGACTGAAGGGGGGTATGCGCAGCTGGAGCTCCGCGCTCCCGGGTTGTCGGCACCTGAGCCCATACGTGAGGATGGCGCTGATGTCCACGCTTTCACAGAGCGGGATTTTGCCAAATCCTCTACTAAATCCACTCACATTCGTTCGTGAATTTACTAGAGGGCACCCGAGTCGAGACGGAGGTCGGGAAGTCTGTAGGGGCGTTGAGGGGTAGGAAGTGACTACAGACACCTACAAGCTACGCTTGCAGGCGGCACGCGGCTGATGTCCACGCTTTCACAGAGCGGGATTTTGCCAAATCCTCTACTAAAATCCACTCACATTCGTTCGTGAATTTACTAGAGGGCACCCGAGGTATGACCAGCATAATTGGAATTATGAATTTATTGTTTATAGGAATATTTTCGAAGCAATTGCGAAAACAAATATTATACCAAACCCGAATGGCCTCTATTTTTTCGAAGAAATAGGTGGTAAAGTGTCTGTCAAAAGGAAAGAGGGCAGACATGAGAAAACC
>DASWIV010000157.1:0-5697 GCA_036397475.1 bacterium | reverse complement strand
GCGCAGAGATCAAACTGGTAAGTTGAATATTGCGGATTACCTCCGGTGTTTGTGAAATTCCCAGGACCGAATTTTCCGGCAATCTCAAAGGTGTTGGATTCGATGCCTATGTCCATCAGGTAATTTTTATGGACGTTCATGCCAATCTTAGCGCAGCCGCCATAATTCTCGGAATCGAAATAGAAAAGGTCATTCGCGACAACTGAAGTGTCGAGCCAGAACGGTTCGTACATGTTGGCGTTGACGGGGAAGTCGCCGGGGACATTCGTGGGCGGATCAGGGTCAGGCGGTTCCCATGACGCGTCGACAGCGTAGTTGAAAACCAGGGCATTGAATGGGTTGAAATGTATCTGGTAATGCCGTGAGTTTGTCGATGTAGTTGAAAATAGTCCGCGATTTTCGACAGTGCGATTTTCCATGGATTCTGATGGGGAGAGATCATCGCAGAAGTATTTGTAGGCGTTGATTGTCGAACCCAGGTTAGCGCCAGTGTATGGAGTTCCGAGTTTTCCATCGCGGTATGAAAAGATATTGTCGCCAATCGGGAATTCGTCCGGATTCCACCAGCGGGTCCAGCCATCGGCATTTATTAAGTATGTCTGGCCCGGTGAAGAGTGAACAATGTTCGGATCGGAATATCCACTGACAATGCCGGGAACGATAAATATGCCGCGGACGTCGAATCCTGAAAACTGATCTAGTCCGGGGAACGGGTGGGTGAGATTCACATCGACGTCGATCGTATCAGTGTTGATCTGCAGATTCGAGATCGACAAATCTGGCGGGGGAGAGCCTTCGAGGAACTTCAGGACATTCACATGGAAGGATGTCTGGCGGAGGGGAATTATTTCAAATGTTCCATTGCCAGGAATGAATTCAAACTGCCAGTATCCCCAGAGAATTTTCGAGGCGGTGTCTGATTGTATTTGTGCCGGCAGATTGTCGATCGGAACAACCGGGGAATTTTGCCCGGCACATCCGGATACAATTACGGACAGAAATATCAGCAGGATAAAAAGCGAGTTGAAAATCCTCATGGCGTACTCCCGGGGAGATGGCAAAATAATTAACCGCCTGAATTATAGCGCAAATAGGGCATTCATTCGCTGTATAGCTGATGAATGAGGGGGTAGAGCTCGAGATCGAACATCTGGTAATCCGCTTTTTCGAATCGTGTCAACCCATACGCGAGTCCGGCAACAGCTTCGTAGTATTCATCGCTGCCGGACCGCAAGGTCTGTCCCGAATAAAGAAAATCGGGATTTATGGAAAGATCGTCGTTGACGCAAAGCTGCAGGCGTTCATTCGCTGCCCAGCATCCGGCAAGGGCGTTTGCCTGTCCGAGGAGGTAGAACATATGCTGGAAGGGGAAGTCGAACAGGGGTGTTATGTAAATATCCTCGGAATAACCAAGTCCATCCAGCTCCCATTTTCGCCAGGGTTTGAATTCGGCGAACGATGCGAGGCAGAGTCCCTGTGCCAGGAAATCGATTTTGTCGGAAAATTCGCCGGTTCCGCCGACAACCGCGTTGGCGTCCTGCCATTCGTGGGTAAAGGCGCACATCAGGCGGTACTGGCGCCTGACAAGCTGGTAGAGCTCAGGAGAATGTGTTGGATCACATTCGGCGAGGATACGTTCGAGCGACCACAAGAGGAGCATTTTCTGGTGCATGGTCGGATCGATATCGGTAAAAAGGACACTTGGACCCTCGCGGTAACGCCAGTCGTCGATGCAGTCTTCGAAGGATTCGTCGAACGCTTTCCCGGTTCCTTCAAAGGACGCCAGCATACTTAATACTGAACCAAGAGCGGATCGGGTTAACTCAGAATCGTCGGTGAGTTTGCCGGCGGCTGCCAGACCGATATCACCTAGCATGGCTTTTTCGAAATCCTCTTCCCAGTAAGTCCCGATCCATTCGGAATTGTTCCGAGCCATCGATGTGGCCAGTTGAGTAAGTTCAGATGAGACAGGGGGATCGACTTCCGCGAGCGTTTTCGAGGTCGTGAGCATCGGGTATATGTAATGAATATAGTCGAAGGTACGCGATTTATCGTCGTTGGCAAGTTCAGCAATGATCGATGCAGCGATTTTACTCAATGGCTGCGATACAGATTCAGGATCATTTTCGCCGGCTTCACAAAGGGTGAGGATTTCGAAAAGCTGGGTGAAAGAAAAATCCAGGCGGGAATCGGATAAATGCCCGCTGACGACATTTCGTAATTCGCCCGCAGTATCGCGATTGTCGACAACTTCCTTATCGTGAAGCACAAGGTCATCCGCCACAGTTGGAATGGGAACGGGGAGGTCTTCAGGCGACTCGAAAATCTCGTCGATGACTTCGCCGTTCGACGCCGGCATTTCGAAACCCATCATGGCAGCAACAGTAGGAGCGACGTCAAGCTCAGTGTATCTGGTATCGAAAACTTCGCCCTGTTTAATTCCGGGACCGATAACTAGCAGGAATGAATGCTGGCATGATTCGCAGAAGTCGCCGTGGTGAGAAAATCCCCCGCGGTCGGGTGAATGACGCCCATGGTCTGTGGTCAGGATAAAATAAGTATTGTCCCGATATCTCGTTTCAGCCTGGAGAGCGTTCCATATTTCTTCGACCCATCGGTCTGCCTGACGGATAGCGTCCGCGTAATACTGCCACACCGCCTCATGGGCCGATTCGTCGGTGTCCGCAAGATTGACGAGAACCATGGTCGGGCGGACATCGGGAAGCTTGGCGCGGAACAGGTCGGTAACCTCGATGTCCCGCATGGAATCGGCGAGAAAAATCTGAGAATCGGGATAGCGTCCCGAAGACGACTGGTTCAGATTGGAGATCAGGTCCTTACCAAGGAACATGGGAGTTTTCATGCTGTCGAATTCCAGCGATCTACTTACCAGGTAATCGATTTCCTCCCGCGTACCGGCGTCAGGACGGAAAATTCCCCCGCCCGGGTCGGTTATGGAAGCGATCTCTCCCGCGAGGTATTCGGAGCGGGCGTCACGGTACTGCTCAAAAAATGTCGGGAACACCGGACGGATATGGCCATCGTTTGGGACCTCGGTTGTTCGTCCGGTCAACATCGACGAATGCGACGAGGTCGTTACGGTCGGGGACTCGATCCTGTAATTCGTGAAGAGGCATCCTCTGGGAACCAGTTCGTTATATATGAAGGGGATATATTCGTCGCCGCCGCCGATCCCTTCGGTGTACCTGAGTCCGTCGATCACAACTATTACTACTGCATGGGTGTCGAACTGGTTGTCCTGGATAAGGGTAACGAGTTCGGATGAGACACGTGAGCGGTAGGAATCCTGCCAGTCACGACTGGACTGGGAATATAGATAGCCTCCTCCGATCAGGAGCAGAATGCCTACAAGGATGGAAATTTTTACGTAAAGATTCATTAGCTTGAGTTTGTCGGCGGAATCCGGCCGGAGGAAACATATTACGGCAATCCGGACGGTATGAAAATGCCATATCTGTTATAATCCAGTTTTCGATTACTGACACGGAGAAGCGGAAAAATGCTCATAACTCAGACGATCAATGATTTTTTAAAGACATTGGCAAGTGAAGCTCCAACTCCCGGTGGCGGGTCGGTCGCTGCCCTCGACGGCGCTCTTGGGGTCGCTTTACTGGAGATGGTCTGCGATTTGACTATCGGAAAAGAGAAATTCAGGGAAGTCTGGCCGGATTTCGAGGAAATAAAACCGAAACTGGAAGAGCTGAGGGAAGAACTGACAGCGTCGATCGACCGGGACGCGGGTGCTTATGACATGGTCACATCGGCATTTCAAATGCCGAAGAGTACGGACACTGAGAAAAAGGCAAGAAAAGAGGCTATCCAGGCATCGCTGAAATCAGCCACGGATGTCCCGAAATCCACAATGAAATACATCCACGATGCCATGAAGCTTGCTATGGATGTCGCCGAGAAGGGAAATCCGAATGTCGTCAGCGACGCGGGGGTCGGGATGGCGTGCCTAAATTCGGCGATGCTGTCGGCGGCAATGAATGTCGCGATCAATCTCGGGATGATAAAGGATGAGGGGTATGTCGGGCAGGTCAAAAAAGAAATAGACTTCCTGCTCAAGGAAGCACAAAAGCTGAACTCACAGGTTACCGAGTACGTAAAGAAAGCCATCGGTCTGGATTAAATTGTGGCGAAAAAGACTGCACCCGAAAGCGGTTCCGGTGTCCCGGATAAAATCTGGAAGCGAAATTACACCGCTTTCTGCGTTATCCTGTTTATCGCTGGAATTATCCCCGCAGCATATATAAATTTTCCCGCTGGAGATTCGTGGACACATGGCTGGACAGTCGAGCAGTGGATCAATGGCAACTACGAACTGAACGACTGGGCGAGCGCTCTTGCGCTTCCGCAACAGGTTGCCGGATGGCTGTTTAATCTGGGACGCCAGACTGTCAGTTGGACGGGTTTATCCATTCTTACATGGATTGTTACATCTATTGGCTTATTGATTGCCGCACTGCTTCCGTGGAAACTTTATCCGGATAAAAAACAAATTAGAGACTGGGCGCCGCTGTTTGCAATAACAATGCTGGCGACATCGTTCACGCTGAAGATCAGCGCGGGCTTCATGACGGATGGATATTATTTTCTTCTGCTTGTAATCGCCTTGTGGCTTTTGATCGATAGTGTAATGGCATTCAGGTCAACTGGCGGGAGTTCCTTTTTCATTAAATGGATCCTGTACGCATTTATCGGGATGCTTGCGGCTCTACAGAGGTCTCATGGATTCCTCCTGTTGCTGCTTCCAATTATCTGGATTTTGATTACAAAAATTTTTCCGAATAAGGATTCCTGTGAAAAACATAATAAAGGCTGGGCATGGGGAGCGTTTTACATTCTGGTTTCCGGCTTTGTGATTGCGATTGTCGTGAATGGAATAGACTCGCTGGTTCCAGCCAGGTCAGCCGAAGTCGGTGAGGAAGTAAAAACCTTCTGGTTGATGGAAACAATGCCGTTTAAGTCGCTGTTACGCGACCGGTGGGATCTTGCATTCGGAATAATGCAGCATCTCGGATGGGCTCTGATGCCTGTCGCGCTGATAGCAAGGCTTGAGAAGACAAGACAGGAAAAGGACACCGGTAAAAAGACCATCAACTGGTGGTACGTAATTCCCGGAGCGATGTTCATGCTGTACACCTTTATCATATGGGGATCCAATGGACGGATGTTTCCATATCTGGAAAACAGCATGACCGCCGATGGATTCGGGCCCAGGGAATTTACCATCGCGCTTATATCGGGGAACAAGCTTCCTGATTCCATTCGCGCCACACTTACTTTATTCGGAACCGGCGGGGGAGTCATATTAATCTACCTGCTATCGAGGACAGTTACCCTCAAAAATATCGACTGGAAATCCCCGCAGGCATTGATCGGGTTAATTGGCCTGGGACATCTTGGAATTCTATTTTTGAATCCGCATTTCTTCGACCGCTACCTCCTCCCTCTCCTGCCCTTCTGCCTGGTGTGGCTGGCTCCGATACTCGCTGAATCGCCAGCCAGATCGAGGCTTGGAGGATGGATTCTGGTGGTTTTATTTATGGGATTCAATTTATGGGGTACGCGGGACTCGCTCGACTGGACAAAATCAAAATGGGATCTCGAGAACGAATTAATTTCGGGTGGAATTCCGTCGAGTTCGATTGTCGGAGGATACGAGGTCGATGG
>DASWIV010000156.1:0-16805 GCA_036397475.1 bacterium | reverse complement strand
TAAATAACCATGCTCATTCCCAGCACCGCACCCAGCACCCATCCGTACGCCCTCAGGAATTTCGCGGCGAACTTTTTGTCCGTTGGCAGCCGTTTCAGAAATACATCCAGGACGAACGTGGAGACAATTATCATTGAAAGCAGTGTCGGAAAGTACGGTTTCACTGTACTGATCCGCATACCAGGAAGTATCTTTAACGCGAACAGGTACGACTGGTGCCACCCGATAAACATCAGTCCAATAAGTACGTACACTATAAAAAATCTTGCGTACCTGTTTTTCCACACCATCGGGCATAAAAGAAATCCGAACGCGGACAAAATCCCGATATAAGCGTGGTTGAGAATTCCCAGTACGAACTCCGGCAGGTTGTTTATCTGCACCCCGAGGTAATCGCCAAAAAATTTCGGAAAGAAAATTACCACGTAATTCGCCGGACCCTCGAAACTTTCGAGTTTTGTCAGCGACGCAAGCTCTTCCTTGAATTCCGGAAGCGATCGGAGTGAATTCTGGTAGAACTCCAGCATCGGAATATTCTGCATACCGCCCAGGAAAAACACCGTCAGCATCATCAGGAATAAACCAAGTCCCCGCCGCATCGCATTTTTCGCACTCCATTTTACGGAGAAGAGGATCCAGAAAATGTACGTATACAATCCCACAATCACCAGTTGCGGATAGCTCGCTGTGATCATGAAATAGTACGAAAGCACAAATCCGAAATATCCGCAGGCATCAGTCCTTGCCATCAATCTCTGCAGGTAATACAAGCCCATTACGAAGTACGCCTTATCGAGGACAATAATTCCCATCCACGGGATGTACGATCCCTGCAGAATGAACGCAGCCGCTCCGAAACACGCCGCTGACCTCGATATCCCCATCGACTTCAAGAACAAGTACATGAACCATGCCGCCATCACGTAGTGCATGAAATACATTGCGGTCAGTGCCGGAATGGTTGGAAGCAAGTACGCCGGGATTAACACCAGCGGATTGTATAAGCCCGTTAATCGATTCGCGGTGAATGGGGTTCCTGAGAACATCCGCATATTCCAGAGCGGAAAATCCCCTTCATGCATCTGCTCGTGAGCGTAGTGTGTCCAAGGGTAACTCTGGGTGGTAGGATCGTCAGCGAAGGATTCATTTCGGTCCAGATCAACCCTGGTAAGGGTCGATTTCCATGGCTCGAACTCACGCATCGAGCTCATGATCGGCTCGTGCGTCCCCGCGAGGACAAGTCTGAATGTCCACGTGGCTACGAGCACGAAGAAAATGAGAACGTAGACATCGTACCGCGAAAACCTCCATCGCTCATCCGTCATCATGTGCCATATTCTACATCAAATAGACAGGATAACAGTAATTGTATAGCCTCTTGACTACTTTCCATTCTTGCGCTATTTTTACTTTCCCCAATCACTTTATATCTCTCACAGGAGGGAAAACTATCCCTATGCCTGAATTTGAAATCAGGGAATTCACCGACTCTGACCTGCCTGCTCTTGCTACCCACTGGAAGGAGTCGATCAAGGGATGGCCACCCGGATTCAGCCCGTCAGGCGACTGGTCGCCCGAAGGCGTTCGCGAGTGGCTGTTCAAGGAATCTCATATCGCCGTCTGGCTCGGATGGGTTGGGGACGTGGTAGTTTCGTACCTGGGATATTCGCAGGGATACACCGACACCGACTGCACCTATGTCGGCCTGCTGAACGCGCATCCCGGTTACCAAGGAAAGGGCTACGGCAGAAAAATTCTCGCGCATTGTGTCGACAGGGCAATTCATGACAACGTGAAACGGCTCGACCTTTATACCTGGCCGGGAAATCTCCAGGCTGTTCCGCTGTATAAGAAAACCGGATTTTTCTGGAGGCCCGACTCCGATGTCATGATGTATAACTTCCTTCCGGTTGCCGTCAACAATCCGCTGGTTAAATCATTCCTCGGCGACGTCAACTGGTACGATGCTCTAAGGCAGCCCTTGGAAGTAAAGGAAGATACAGACCTCCACGACGGGTGCCATTACCACAAGTACACGTTTGCTGCAGACAATAAAAATCTGGAAGTTCTGGTCGACCCATCTACGTCGGGTATCGCGGGAATTACAACTCCGGAATTTTCAGTTAAAGCATTGATCAGGGGCGACTCGCACCCGTCAGGATTCTCGCATCCGGTCACCTGGGTGGTGGAAAATAAAAATTCCACTGCGCTTGATATAAAACTTCACTCCAGCCAGTCGGGCGTCGTGGATTATTCGCTCAATGAAAGCCTTGCCTTATCCGGCAGGAAAGAAATCGAGACAAATGTGAAAGTCGCGTCCGATGCTCAGCGTGAACACCAGAAGTGGTATAGCAAACCGCTGGAATGCCGGGTCACGGTAAATGGAGTCGAGTCGATTATCAAACCGGGAATACACGCTGTTCCATCCATTGAACTCAGGCGCAAAGACACTGTCGTGTACCTGAACCCCGGTGACTCGTCCACTGAAAACATTACGCTGAACTCAAACATTCCGGATGAAATAAGCTTCACACCGGAAATAACCTCCACCGGACCTGTCTCTGTGGACAACTCACAGGATTCACCGATTGAAATTCAACCAAACGACTCGTTCGGCATCGGCGTTCATGCGGAATCATCCGGCGAAACGGGAAAAGGCATCATTTCAATTGGAGGAAAATTATCATGGAAAGGTGAGACATCTGAAATTCATCCGGTAATTGTCGGAGCCTGTTCCTATCCTACCGGAAAAGCATCAACGCTGTCTCCGAACGATCCGGAATACCGAACGATTTCTAATGGCTTACTCACAGTCACATCGCGGCGTCGCGGCGGCTCGACTGACTTCATGCTTCGATCCGATGGCAAATTATTCAACCAGGAATATGAAGCGATCGGAAAACCATTCTCCAGCGAATTCGCGAACGCACTCTACTCGATCGACACAGGCGAGGATGAGTTCTACGCATGGATAACACTGTCATGTGCAAGCAATGATTTTCCAGGACTTGAAATAAGGCGGAAAATTAAACTCGGATCGGGTTACGAGGTCCATATCGAGACATCTCTCATTAACAATTCTGGCCGGGAATTCAAAGGCAAGGTATGCGTAAATTTCCGTATGCAGAATCTCACCAGGCCGGTCATGCCGCTTAACGGAAGAATCGTCTATGGCGACCGCGAATCCTGGCACAGCGGCAATGTCTCTGTCCCCTCGGACCCATCCAGATTTTCCGAGAACTGGTTCACGTACAACGTAGCGACCTTAAATACCAATGCTGATAAATTCGTAGGGTTTATTTTCAGTAATGTCGATAAATTAAATTTTAACAGGTGGGGAGTTTTCGCACCTGAATTCCACATCGGTAAATTACCCCCTGGTGCGACTCACGAGTTCCCCTGGATGAAAATTATCGGTTCCGCGGCAAGCTGGGAGGAAATTCAGAATATTGCCCTTAAAAACAAGCCATCCTCCCTGCCACGAAGAGCTGTTCATTACATCAGGGCGGAATCGAACGTTTTCCCTGGTGAAAATCCGGCTATCAATTTTCATATGGAACGCGAAAACGAGTGCACGGGTACGGGAACGGTTATAATGGAAAATGGCAACAGGATCGAGGAATCGTCCGGCACCTGGAACATCAACTCGCCTATTCGCATTGACCTGCCTGTAAATCAGGACACGCCCGGCTTAAAAAAAGCTGTGTGTGAAACAAAATGGATGGGGATTACCCGTACCGATCAACTCGCGTGGTTCGATCCTGTCCCCGGGTCCAGTGTGAAGATTGAATCTTCCGCCGAAAAAGACATGGAATTCATGGCAGTCGATAACGGCGCTATCGAATTTCGGGTCGCCCCGGCTTTCTGCGGCACACTCTATCACCTTTCGGACCTTTCCAACGGCAGAAATCTTCTTCGTACATCGTTTCCGGAGCCTGCGTCCTACGTCTGGTGGAATCCATGGTACGGCGGTATCGGGATAGACGCCTATTCCCTTGGATATCGATTTCACCGCTCAAAATTCAAAGGCTCGGGAGCAAAAATAAACTGGCATGGAATCGAATGGGAAGGAATAAAGGTCGATATCACATTGCTTAGAGATTTCAGCAGCGTGAAGATAGAAAATTATTTCCTGACCCGACCCGGCGTTCATGCGATTTTGAACCTGACCAGAATATTTGAAAATGGAAACGCGTCCAGGAATGTGAACACGGAAACCTGGATGTTTCCAGACCTCACTGGAGACATTGACCTGCCTACTGAAAATCTCCTCGACATCGACGGTGGAAAAATTCACCTGAGGCGGTCCGAGGACGGACAGAGTACGGGTCACGGAAACTGGGTCGCTCACTCCGATCCACGCGACGGGAAAACACTTGGCGTGGTCTGCCTTCAGGGAAAATGTGGCGCTTACGATATCGCGCGCGATGGCCAGGCGATATTCATGGGACGTACCACACGTTCATATCCCGACCAGATCGCCGAATCCGCGACCTTCATAACTCTCGCTGATTCACCGGACAAAATCCCGGTGCTAGCTAACTCAATTCTTCATTGGGATAGGAAGATAGTAGTCGAAAAATCCGTAGCATACACAACCGGAGCGTAAGCGCAGGTTGTGTGTGTATAAGCGGGGATTTGTGCGACACTGACAAACCAGTTTGTCAATGCTACCTGAATAAGATACTCCTTGTAGCATACACAACCGGAGCGTAAGCGCAGGTTGTGTGTGTATTTTCTACGCGGACTTCGCCGACTTTATCGCGGCTCTCAGCTCTTCTCTCGTAAGGAAATTCTGGTACGCCTCGCATGACTCGATCAGTTCATTGTGCGTTCCCTGCCCGACAATTTTTCCCCGGTCCAGAACATAGATTACATCCGCTTGACGTGCAGTCGCCAATCGATGCGTAACGATCATACACGCGGTATCGGGATAATTTTCTGTAAACATCTGCCAGAACCGACGTTCGTTCTCGGCGTCTAGCGCCGACGTGCAGTCGTCCATCAGGAGAATGTCCGGTTTTCCGGCAAGCGCTCTCGCGATTGCCAGACGCTGCTTCTGTCCTCCCGACACTGTCAGGCCCTTCTGGCCGAGCACCTGATTCAAGCCGTCGGGAAGCCCCTCCATTTCCTCTTTGACCTGCGCGAAATCAAGCGCTTCGATAATTCTCCCTTCCGGAATTTCCCGTCCGAAACTGATGTTGTCCTTGACGCTTTCGGAGAAAAGCGTTGCTTCCTGAGGGATGTATCCCATCCTCTCCCTGAATCCATAGATGTTCATGCGATGCAGCGGTTTTTCACCGTACCTGATTTCACCTTCACTCGGAGGATAAAGTCCGGCAGCCATTTTCAGCAGTGTAGATTTTCCACTTCCAACCGCACCGACAATAGCAGCCTTTTCTCCCGGCTTTACGGTCATTGTGATATTGCTGAGTACCGGATAAAGATCGTCCTTGTATTTGAACGAAGCATTACTTATCTCAAACGCTCCATGCGGTGGAACCGGTTCCGTTCCGTCGAAAACTAATTCAGTCCCTCCCGGAGTTTCCTCGATTTCGATCTCCCTGTCTATACACGCGAATGCGGTACGGCTTGTCACGAATAATTGCGGAATATCGAGCAGCGGACGAAGGAGCATGTCCATGTAAACGTAAAACGCGTAGAATTTTCCAACCGTCAGTGTTCCATTGATAACCATCAATCCACCGACAGCGAAAACGATGATTTTTCCTACCCATGTTATCGCCGCGAATGAGTTCCACATCAGGAACCATAACTTCTGGAAAGTCAGTTCGACATTAATCCGTTCATCCAGGATTTTCCTGAAGTTCTTGCTTTGGCCAGTCTCGCCATTGAATGCTTTGAGTATTCGTACCCCGCTGAACGCAGCTTCCAGCGCGTCGTTTGTAGTTGAGATCATCTGCTGACGCTTGAGCGAATATTCGGTAAGCTTCAACCGCAGCAGATAAAACATGTAAAGCATTACAGGAAGCGGCGCGGTCGACATGAGAGCAAGCTTCCAGTCCATAATCAGCATGAACGCGATGATAAACACAAACTGACTGGTAGACTCCAGCGCCCGGAAAACACCCGAGCACGAGAACCACGCTATCTTCGGCCACCCGTCCACATCGTCCGTCAGCCTCGTAACAAGATCTCCCGTCCTGAACTGATCAAAAAATCTGTATCCCTTGTTTATGATTTTCGAGAAGTAATATTTCCGGATATCCATCCCGAGCTTGGCGTTGATCATCGCCCTGAATCCGGGGTACAGATGCGCAAGTGTCCTGATAAGCCCGATTCCAGCCAGGAGAATGATGACGTTGCGGGTTACCTCTACTACATTTTCGGGAATCGGCTCGCCTATCCACGCTTCGAGATGCAGGATCCAGCTGAGAATCGGCTCGGGATACTCTTCAATTCCTTTAAATTGCTTCCCTACAAGTGAATGGCCTATATCGATCGCGATACTCAGAAGGAATGGACCGATCAGCGCTGCAAGGCTGGACAGGAGCGTCATAAAGAAGAGTATCCATACCCACTGGCGGTGCGGCGCCCAGAAATCCCATATCCACCGGATGTGCTTCATGCCGCACCCCCGACAGATTTACCCGCGCCTGAAACTTCCTCAAACTGCAACCGGAATAATTTCGCGTAGATACCGTTTTTATCCAGAAGCTGCTCGTGATTCCCGCTCTCCAGAATTTCTCCGCCCTGTATCAATAGAATTTTGTCAGCGTTAAGAATGGTAGATAGCCTGTGCGCGACAATGACCGCGGTACGTCCGGCGAGCAGTCTTTCAAGAGCTTCCTGGACCAGTCTTTCAGTGTAGGGATCGACCGAACTTGTCGCTTCGTCCAGGACAAGTAACGGCGGATCGAAAGTCAGCGCCCGCGCGAAACTCATTAGCTGCCTTTCGCCGACAGATAAATTCGCGCCCCGCTCAGCAAGTTCACCGTCATACTTATCCGGTAACTTTTCAATAATCTGATCCGCATGGGCGATTTTCGCTACTTCCTTAACTTTTTCAACCGGAATGGACTGATCGAAGATCCTAATGTTGTCGGCTACAGAGCCCGGGAAAAGGAAAATATCCTGGAGCACAAGCCCGATTTTGTCGCGCCATACCTTGACGGGAAAATCCCTGATATCTATTCCATCGACCTTAATGCTTCCTTTCTGCGGATCGTAGAATCTCAGAAGCAGGTTGACAATTGTGCTTTTTCCGCCGCCCGACTGTCCGACAAGAGCTACCTTCTCGCCCTTCTCGATAGTGAAACTCAAATCCTTCAATATCCAGTTTTCTTTTTTGTCGTACGCGAACCACACATTTTCGAATTCAATCCTGTGATTGAATGTCAGGTTATCCGGGCTGGCATCGCCATCCTGAACGGATCTTTCAGTTTCCAGAATCCCAAGGACTCTCTCGACACTGATCAGCGCCCTGTTCACAAAATTCAACTGCTCCGACAACTGGATCATCGGCTGGTACATCTGCCTGATAGCCTCGATGAACATCACGAATGTCCCTATCGCCAGCGTACCTGCCACAAGCTGCCCGTAGCCGATATAAACGATAGCGCATATCGCGATTATTTCTCCGAACCAGAACACTCCCCAGAATCCGTAATCGAGGAAAAAAGTGGGAACTTCGATCCTGAATTTGCCCATATTGACTTCATTCATCCGTTTGCGGGCGGTGTCCTGGTAGTTGAACATCTGGATGACATCGATTCCCTGGACATACTCAGTTACATAACCGGTGACTATCGCCCACTGGACACGCCATTCGCGCCAGTATTTGCGCATGAAATTAAGGAACCAGAAAATCGCTGCAAACAATATCGGGGACAATCCAAGAATCCACGCAGCGATAGCAAAATTACGGTAAATTAGTGCACCGAGCAATCCGATGAAGAACAGCGAATTCTTGGTCAGGTTAACAGCTACATCACCAAATAATTCCCTGAGCGTTTCGGTGTCGCTCTCTACGCGGCTGATAAGTTTTCCCGGTGAATGGTCCTCGTGGAAATCAAGTCCAAGATGAAGCACATGTTCGAATAGCCGGCCTTTCAAGTCAGTGATAATGGTAATTCCGAGCTTGAATAAAGTGATCGCCTGGATATAGGACAACAAGGATCCCACCGAAACGATCCCCACCAGAAGTCCGGTCCAGAGGTATAAAATACTCAGATTCTTTGTGGAAATAATTTCGTTAATCAGAAATTCAAGGATGAACAATGGAGCAAGGAATGCAGCGGTGATCGGGATAAGCAGAAGCAGCGCGAAGTATAAAAGCTTCTTGTGCGGACCGAACAAGGGTATGACTTTGCGCAGCAGTACAAATACCGACTGCTTACGCACGCCTTCGTCTGTTTCATCAATATGCCACCACATTATTAGTTCACCGGGGAAACCCCTCCCCGTGAGCGCGAAAACGTAATTTTACACTATTAAAAAATTTAGTCAATAACGATAAATAGACCAAATAGACTCCAAATAGACTTTATGCCATAAGCATATTTCCCCTGAATAAAAATACCCCCGGACCACGCCGGGGGCAAAATAATCATATTTTTAATAAACTAAAGAAGACCGGCTATCTCACTCTCAGTGAAGAACGATAATTCCTCGCCGCCCCCTTGATGCAGAACCGCAATGCCATCGTCGAAGAAATTTCCCTCGATCCTGATCGGAATCGCCCCCGTGCTGAAAACGCTTAACCCGAAACCGTTGTTATCAGACGTCGTCGCGCCATCCCAGTTGAAGGATTTGATCTTGTAATCACCTGTTGACAGTTGATCGAGTATGAAGAAATTTCCCATGTTGTCTCCTGCCAGGTCCCTGGGGTCGTTGAAGCCTAAATCGGAATCTGTCGGGGCTCCGTCTGCCCAGTACGCTGTCAGTGTGTCGAAAGCCATCGTCTGTGCATTGAATCTCGACACATATGCATTGTTTTTCTGAAGGATCCATACATACTGCCCGCCATCTACTTCCGCAGCGACCAGGTCGGAACCCTTAAGTGATCCAGGACCGACAAACGGATCGAAGAAGAAATTCTGTGCCGTATTACTGGTAGGCACTGCGTGCATCCAGTTAGCCATTGTGACCGCGTAGAAAATATCCGGGATCAATTCGCTGCTGACAAGAATTCCATGCCGGGTGGAGTACGGTGGGGTCAGGCCAAATGCGTAAGCGTCCACCACCACCGACGGCGTGAACACTCCCTGGAATGGCTGCGCGTAAACAAAATTACCGCTGTTATCGTACATGTAAAACGAGTATCCATCGCTGGTTAACGTGGTTCTGGTTATATGGAAATTCCCGGCAGCACACATGTCTATGTATTCATAGTCAGGCTCTACGGTGTACTCCGTGAAATCGGTGAAAAATTCATCCCTGAAGTAACGCCGGACAATTCCATCTGTGTAAAGGATCAGGTAATCTCCCGTGAATGGATCGCCCGCCAGGTCAACTACCGAGCTCCCGGCCCCTTTATCCACATCGATGTGCTTGGAATCGTAAAGCGTGATCTCGATATCTAAACTGCATTCGGAACTTTTGCCATCCTCATCCGTCACCTTTACAGACGCAGTGTATGTTCCTTCTACGCAGTATTTATGCACCGGCTGATTTTCAGGCCCTGTGTAATCATCATCGCCAGGTTCGCCATATGCGCCGTCCCCGTCGAAATCCCAGTCGAATGTCATGTTCCCGCTATCGCCGTCGGGATCGGTCGATCCGGACGCGTCAAATTCCACGTCTTCGCAATCGTCCGCCCAGTTTACGTACGGGGGTACGGTTACTACCTGCAGAACGCACTCCGGTTTTAAATTCAGGTGTACATCCTCTACCTGGATGTCTCTTATAAAATAGCTCTTAACTTCTTCGTTTGGAGCCTGTTTTTCCGGATCGGCAGAGTAATTCAGCAGGCCGCAACTGGTGTATATAATTGTTTGCAGCTCTTCGGTCGAGTCTGGTCCGAGAATCGGGATCTCGACATGCCACGTTGAGTAATTCGACCCACCGCCTATCGGCTGCTGCGGGAGAATCTCGATTTTATTAGCGAATGCATTGGAATCAATTCCGAACGACGTCAGCGAATCCCTGAAATTCTCATCCCAGCTGAACAGGCTTATATCAAGGATCATGTCGCCGCCCTTATCCGTCTCATTCACATAAAATATATCCGAGTTGTCTACTACACTTACCCCAATGGCTTCAAGTGTGTGTGACGGATGGTCCGACGGGTCTTCGCCCTGCCAGTTAGCCACCACCGCGTAATTGAACTCTAATCCGCCATCGATCGGGAAATTTATTTCGTAATCCCTTGAAAGAGTTTCGCCTGCCAGGAAAGCTCCATGTTCATTTTCAGGATGCGATTCCTGAAGGTATTCCCATACGTCCTGTTCTTCGCCAAGCCCATGGGCAAAATATTTGTATGGATTTACATTTGCAGCATTTGGTAATTCAGTCGGCGCGAGAACTCCTTGCGTATACCCAAATAATCCCGGCAACGCGAATTCCTTGGGATTATACCACCGGGTATGGCCATCGGAGACTGGCATATATGATGATCCAAGCTTTCTGTAATTGAAAGACACTTCTTCCGTCTGGTGCGCGAACGAATCCCCGCTACCAATAAATACACCCCTCACGTCATACCCATTATAATAATCTAAAGGTAACGGATGGGTTATCGATATTTTGACGACGATCAAAATCTCCGGTTCCGTAACTTCTTCACTCTTAACTTCGACACCAATACTTGCCGGATTGCTGTTTAGAAATTCAACAACATTAGCAGTAAACATCGCGGCGCGATTCGGCGTTACTGTCGCCTCCCACGTATCAGGGTCTATCGATACGTCGTAGTACCCCCATAATCCAGTGTTTGAGCTTGTGGTTTTGAATTCCGTGCTGCCAGGATGAGTATCATCATCTCCGGGTGAGACCGGTTCACCCTTCCCCGAGCATCCCAGCGCCAATAGAAAAATCATTGCCGCCATTAAAACGACTGCTGTCCATCGGTTCATTTTTACTCTCCCATATGTAAAGTAGTTAATGTATTAGATTATATTTTACCACAGCTAAATAAGATACTATATATTAATCTCAAATTACTTATTTCACAAAAATGCCCGGGATCTCTCCCGGGCATCATAAATACCACTATAATGGAACATTTATGCTTCCCAGATTTTTTTCTCGAGCATCTGGTCGCTCAGCGGATCTTTCATCCTCAGATAAAATTCCGCGCATTGTAAAAATGCGTCCGTAGGTGCAGCCCCGACCAGTTCGCACCCCTCAATTTCCACTCCATATCGGGCTGCCTCGCTCCTGATTGTCTCGACAACCCTGTAAATTGGCGTCTTCTTATAATCAAGGAAATTCATGCTGACCTGCGCGACACCTAAATCGTCCAGGAAAAATCCCGCGCCCTGTATCGTGTTGTATCCGCCCGAAGATCCACGCACAGCTTTCGCTATTTCCTTGGCTATCTCAACATTATCTGTTTTCAGATTCACATTAAACGCGATCAGAAACGGCCGTACTCCTATCGCTGTCACTCCCGCGGTCGGATGAATTTCCGGACGTCCGAAATCCGGCACCCACGCCGGCTTCTTCATCTTTTCAGCCATCCCCTCGAATTCTCCCTCGCGAATGTCAGGAAGTTTTTCCCTGTTAGGTGCCGACGCCGATTCATAATAAAGAAAAACGGGAACCTCGAATTTTTTATTGAATTCCTTCGCGAATTCAACGACCCTTTCCTTCAATTCCTTTTTTTTAATCCCGCTGACCGGCACGAACGGCGCTACATCCACCGCTCCCATTCTTTTATGCTCACCCTTGTGTTTCGTTAAATCGATCTTTTCGATCGCGACTTTCGACGCCGCCATTACGCCTTCCATTACCGGCTCTACTTCTCCCGCCAGCGTAAGAACCATACGATTGTGATCGGCGTCGGACTGGCAGTCGACCACCTTAACACCCGTCACCACCTTTGCGGCATCGCGGATCTCGTTTACCAGTTCTTCATTTTTACCCTCGGAAAAATTCGGTACGGCTTCTATTGTAGCCATGTCGGACTCATCCTCCCGTAATCGTTTTATGGGACGAGGAGTATAACATTTTTGACTGTCACGATAAGCCCCTGTAGCGTAACGCCCCACAGAGCAGGCGACAGCCTGGGAAGTGGGTGAAAACATTAGCCCTTCGGAAGCGCTTGCCTTAGCCTGTCAGGATAATCGGTGATTATCCCGTCCACTCCCATCTCCACAAATTTCAGAAAATCCTCATTTACAGTCCACACCCATAACGCCTTTCCCGACTCCTGAATCCTCCCGATCATGTCTGAATTGCACGCGCGATAATTTAACGCAATTGCATCCGCATCCATATTAACCAGATCATCCGACCATTCCGCCGTTATGTATATCGTACGCCTGTCCGGCTCGACTGATTTCCACCTGTCGAGAACTTCCTTATGAAAAGAGGCTATTACTGATGACTCATCCATCTGGGTGTTGAGAATTCCGACGATGTACTCAATCTGTTCGACTGTAATTTCAGCTTCCTTGATTTCGATCATGAGCGGAGATGGATTCGTGCAGTCAACTATTTCTTCGAACGTCGGTGCCCTCGTTCCGGAAAATTCCTCATCCAGCCAACTGCCTGCATCCGCTCTCTTTATTTCTTCAAGTGACGTCCCTGATATTTTCCCTTCGAGATTTGTCGTTCTATCAAGAGTCTCATCGTGGAAACATACCGGGACATTGTCCGATGTGTGCCTGACATCGATCTCGTAAAAATCCGGAATAAAAAAACTCGACTGCAGTACCGCCTTGCACGTGTTCTCCGGAGCGATTCCTCCGCCGCATCGGTGAGCCGTGAAAGCTATATCTGTCGAGCCGTCTTCGTTTGTCGACCGAAATACAGGCTGCGGTCGTTTTTCTGGTTGCAATGTGTTACCGGAAGGCATGTTCGCACATCCTGCTATCGTAATGATTAAAAGAATGTGGATGTACTTCAGCATAAAAAAAGTACCGGGCGGCACAAACCACACAACGGATGATCCGCTTACCGCTGCTTCCTTCCGGACCTGACGGGGTTCACGGGATCCGATCGCGGACGCACCGACCGGCGAGGGCAGTATACTCACTAATTTTCCCCCAAGCAAATAAGCGATTCGGAGCACTGGCATCTTGCCGGTCGGATCGCTATCGTCCCGATGGCATCAAGATTCTCTTCATATTTAGAATACGTGGTAAAATCCTCATTATCATGACAACTACATCCATCGCTACACTCGAACCAACCTACGTCTTCTCCCATTTCGACGCCTTCACGCGAATCGCGCGACCGTCCGGACAGGAACAGGGCATGATCGATTACATCACCCAGTGGGCGGAATCGAAGTCATTCGAAATTAAATCCGACGATGCCGGAAACATCTGCATACATGTACCCGGCTCTCCCGGCCATGAAAATTCTCCACCTGTCATTCTCCAGGGACATCTCGATATGGTCTGCGAACGCAACGAATCGAGTGAATATGACGCCAGTATCGGAAAATTGAGAACTTTTATAGAAAATGACTGGCTCAAAGCCGACGGCACCACTCTTGGAGCTGACAACGGAATAGGAGTAGCGCTCGCGATGGCAGCCGCCGATGATGACTCGGTTATCCATCCTCCACTCGACCTGCTTTTTACAATCGATGAGGAAACCGGACTTACAGGCGCGATGAAACTCGATCCGGGAATTCTGAGGGGTAAAACGCTGATAAATCTTGACAGCGAAGAGGATGGTTCCATCACAGTCGGTTGCGCCGGGGGAGCGGACACCCATTTCAGGCTGAAGCTGGAGGGGCACCCGGTACTCGATGAATACATGGGAGTAAAGCTTTCCATATCTGGCTTGCTCGGCGGACATTCGGGACTCGATATCAACAAAAGCAGGCTGAACGCAATCAAGGCGCTGGCTGAAATACTCCAGTTTTCCTGGCCGGAGCCGGGATTCCGTCTGGCTTCTATCAATGGAGGTTCAGCGCGGAATGCGATCCCACGTGAAGCGTCCGTCGATATTTTCCTTCCAGAGGATTCATACGACGACCTGATGAAAGAAATTGCCGAAAATATGGGTGAATTCATCAGCAGGTACGGGCAGGATGAAGAATCCATGGAAATAAATATAAGGGAGTCTGAATTGGATAGAGGTGCCTTTTCGGAATCGGATTCTCAGAAAATAGTTTCACTTATTCAAAGCATCCCTTCTGACGTCATCGAAATGAGTCCTGACATCGAAGGGCTTGTCCAGACTTCGACCAATCTTGGAGTAATCAGCACGATGGGATGGGGAGTGGAAGTAGTTTCCTGCAGCAGGTCGTCAGTACAATCCGAATTGAAAAGCGTCCAGGCGGTACTTTACAAGACCGGAAGTCTTGCGGGAGCCGAAGTTCTGGAGGTCGGCGGATATCCCGGATGGAAACCGGACCTCAATTCGGCTGTCCTCAAAACTACGATTAAATCGTACAAAAAACTCTTCAATTCGGAACCCGAGATAAAAGCCATGCACGCCGGACTCGAATGCGGATTAATAGGTGAGAAAATCCCCGGCATCGATATGGTGAGTTTCGGTCCGGAGATAATGGGCGCGCATTCTCCTGATGAGAGACTGCAGATATCGTCGACACAGAAAACATGGGAATTGCTGAAAGAGGTTCTGAAAGCTTCCGTGCATTAAATACCACAAGTAATTTATTTCCCTGTCGATGCATCAATATATATAAGCCTTGACAAATTCCAGGCAACTTTTCGTCATTTGACAGATCGTATCCAGTGATACTAAACTGGAATCCTCGACGGATTGGTGAATTACGTTCCGATTAACAAAGGAGTTCCAGATGGATATTGCATGGTTTGTTCTTGTACTGGTGTTTCTGGCTGTAGCCGGCTATTACTCTGTTCAGGTTATTAACAGGGTTATCAAGCTCCTTGAAACCCTCAACGAAAAAATCATCTCTATCGAGGAAGAAATTACCCCAATCCTCAAAGAAGTCGATAATACCCTCAAAACAATTGAACCTGTAACCGAAATGCTGGCTCAAAAGACTGATGAAATAGGTTCTATGATCGATAACCTTGAGAAAACGTCGAGCTACGCAAAAACCACAACCGGAGCGGTCCGCGACGGTGTAGTACCTCTCGCCCACATGCTCCAGGGTGTGGTGGCGGCGCTTTCGGAAGGAAGCAGCTCTTTAAAGAGGTATATTTCATCAGAAAATGACTAATCATATCTTGAATATTTAATTTTCTGTTATAATAGATTCTGGAAGGAGTTAATTGACAATGTCACAACACGATGAATACAGAGGAGACGCGAGCGACGCTTTACGCTGGCTCGCGGCTGGAATGGGACTCGGAATGCTTTTCGGTGCCGCTCTTGGCATGCTTCTCGCCCCTAAATCCGGACGGGAAACCCGGGAACAGCTTAAGGGGATTGCCACCGAACTTGGCGATAAGGCTAAGACAGTAGCGTCCGACCTCGGCGAACGGGCTACCACCACCTATGGCACCGTCCGCGAGAAGACAAAGGTCTACGCTGACGAGATCAGCTCAAAAGCCAAGACCACAGCAAAGGACCTCGGCGACAAGATCGTCACCGGAAAAGAAGCCGCTTCCGAAGCTATCGCGGCTGCTAAAAAAGGCTACCAGACCAAAGTCGAGGAGCTAGCAGGCACCGACGGCGAGTCCGACTGAAAAACTCTGAAATACAAGGTAAGTACTGAATGAGTAACCCTCTTACTTATGGGGGTCTTTTTTAGTTTAGGAATCAGGAGCGTGATAGGAATCCCGCGCTCCGGCTTTTAGAATTTTTATTCTGATTGAACTAAACGCCGGAGCGCGGGATTCCCATCACGCATTCTTCCCTCCCAAATAATCTAAACGCCGGAGCGCGTCCGCCGCGGCGGACTATCACGCATTCTTTACCCTCCCAAATAATCTAAACGCCGGAGCGCGTCCGCCGCGGCGGACCATCACGCATTCTTCATTACCAAATCCCCAAATCACATTAGCATGATACAACTATCTCCCAGCCTTTAGCGCTGCTAAACTCCCAATCCTCTTCTTTAGCCACCAAACCGGCTTTTACCGGATTATTATGTATATAGTTCACAGCGTCCATCAAATGTTTTTCATTTCTAATGAATCTATCGTAGTAATCGGTCTGCCATATTGATTTACTGGAATTTAACCTCTCATTAATCTGCCTTGAACTGAATTTCTTCCATGATATTACCTGCTTTGATAATTGATATCCTTCCCGTAGTTTAATAATGACATGCACATGGTTTGGCATCACTACCCAGGCTATAAGTTCATACCTTTCGAGGTGAAAATATTTGAGAGTGTCAACAACAATCTTAGCATTTAACGGTTCTCCAAGCAGACAGGATCCAAATCCCTTATCAAGATATTCTTCCCGTTTATAATAAAGCCTTGCAATCTCCCTCGACCTGACATCGTTGTCGGGCATATGCATCATTTCTGTTAATCTCCGTTCAAATTTCTCGATCACAGACATAGGCATAGAGTCATCCAGTCGAAAATTGACCATTTGAATCCGATTTTGCTCATCAAAGTGTGGAAGATAACCACGATTGTACCAGCCTTTGTTTTGCTCATTATTCATTGTTAATCCTCCCTCATTAACTAATACGTTTGAAACACCTCTAAACTGACATTTTTTTGCGTGATAGGAATCCCGCGCTCCGGCGTTTAGTGTATTTGGGAGGGAAGAAT
>DASWIV010000155.1:0-3461 GCA_036397475.1 bacterium | reverse complement strand
ACTAGGATTCTATCTGCAATATTCTAAGTATTTTAAAATAAAAGAGCGGTATATCATAAGGAGGCTCCTCAATGAAAGCAACGAGATCATTTCTCGCACTGCTAATAGTGTCTTTACTTTTCGTGTTCGGTTGTGGTGGCGGAAGCTCTAACCCGATTGCTCCGTCAACAGCGGACCAGAACAGCGGACTCAACGACAGTTCAAAGGTCCTTACGGCTTTAGACTTCGGTGAGGGTTGCGAAACTGACCTTATCGCGGGTCAGTTTGATACAGTAGGGTCGGTCAGCTTTACGTACGATGAAAATTACATTTACATCACCTACACAGTTGACCCCGGATACTGCATCAACGAAATTCACGCGCATATCGGAACATCGCTTGCCGATTTCCCGCTAAACAAGGCTGGAAACCCGGTACTCGGCCAATTCGATTGCAGTGAAGAATTCGATGAATGTGTAACTGAGTACACTTGCACATTCGATAATACCTACGAAGACGGCGACGTAGTACTTTACTCGGCCCACGCGGTCGTTACGTATCCTGATGGAACACAGGAAACCGCCTTCGGCGGCGAGTGCTATGACTTCCCGGGTAACCGGTGGGGCTGGTACTGTGAATGTGAACTTGAGATCTGCGAATACGATCTCAACCTCACACTTCCTGAAACAGTCTGCGTAATCCACACCTATCCCGCTCCTGATTCTTACTGGGGAATCGAGCTCTACGATGTAGAGGACGGATACTCAGTAAGCGACGGAAACTACCTCGGATGGTGCTGCGAGAACACGGTCACACTTTCACCTGGCAACAGGTGCGATGTCGAGATCTTCTCAAGCTACGAAGACGATCTTCCGAACATGTACGGCGAAGATGACTGGAACAGGATCAACTACATCCTCAACCACAAGCCTGATGGCGCGACCATCATGGAAATCCAGAAAGCAATCTGGCACTACACTGACGGACTCGTCCCGGATAATCCGACAACACAGGCTATTGTTGACGATGCGGATGCCAACGGTGGCGACTATGAGCCCGGTGTTGGCGACGTGATCGCTGTTATCCTCTTCATCGGTGAAAACAACCAGTGTACTTTCTTCGAAGTCCCGGTTGTTTGTGAAGACTAATCCACACAACTGATGGAGTCTTGAGATGGAAGATTTACGGGGAGCCTCACGGCTCCCCTTTCTAATTTTCTGCCTATTTAAATAATATATAATTTTATTAATTTTCTTTAAGAAACATGTGTGCGCTGTTATCAATTTTCCAATAGGCAAGCGCTTTATAATATATTTGACTGATACCGGATTTAAGGGTTGCAATTATTTGACTCTCATACGTATCTATGATAACATGCTATAAGATTTTTATCGGACGTAAGTAGCGTTTCTGGGATTGGATTCTATCTACATAATTTAAAAAGCGAGCGGTAATTCATAAGGAGGCTCCTAAAATGATAGGAACAAGAAGTCTTTTCGCACTTCTGGTTTTCACATTGATGTTCATCATGAGTTGCGCGGGCGGGAATACCCCACTCGATCCGTCGATGAATAACCAGAATGGCGATCTGACATCCATCTCTAACGATGGCTTTGATGGAAGCAGATCCATCCAGGATTTCGCCTTTGGCGATCCATGTGAGAACGACCTGATAGCGGGTCAGCAGTACTTTGCCGGTACGGTGGAATTAAGCTACGATCTGGACAATATCTACATCACTTACAAAACCACCGGCGACTGGTTCATCTCTGAGGTCCACGCGCACGTAACGGATTCCCCTGACAAGTTTCCGACGAACGGCGCTGGAAATCCCCAGATTGGACATTTCGACTGCAACGAGTCGTTTTACCCGCCGGTAACTGAATACACCTGTGTTTTCCCTAACGATTTTGAGGACGGCGATATTGTCTACTACGCGGCTCATGCAAGAGTCCTCAGAATCGTAGATGGCCAAGTTGTTCAGGATGAAACCGCCTGGGGCGGCTGCGAAGACTTTGATACCGAGTGGGAAGGAAACAGATGGGGCAATTACTGTTACTGCGAGATCGACATCTGCGAGTACGACCTCAACCTCACACTTCCCGACACTGTCTGCGCGACTCACTCTTATCCCGATCCGAATTCGTACTGGGGAATCACCCTGTTCAATGTACCGGACGGATTTTCAGTGACCAACCAGAAGTATCTCGGATGGTGCAGCGAAAAATTCGTGTTCCTGACACCAGGATCACGATGCAACATCGATATCTTCTCCAGTCTCGGCGACGATATCCCGACGCAGTACACCGACATCAACTGGAACGCGATCAACTATATCGTGAACCATAAACTTGCCGGTGCCACCCCGCTGGATATCCAGAATGCCATCTGGCATTTCTCCGACAACAATAATCCTCCTCCAGGATCAAAAGCCGACCAGATGATCCAGGACGCGAACGCGAATGGACTCGACTTTGTGCCCGGTCCCGGCGACGTGATTCTCGCGATCCTCGTGGTCTCTGCAAATCAGCAGTGTACTTTCATTGAAATACCTGTTGAATGCATCGAGGATTAATTCCGGACAAAATTTATCAGAACAATTGTATACGGGAGCCTATCAAGGCTCCCTTTTTTTATACACGTTTTTTTTCCAAACTGGAATGATTAAAAAGCAGGCACCAGGCAAAATTCAATATCTTCGTAGACCTCACCCGGGAATATCTGTACCAACGTCCTTCCAGAATTTTTTGAACGGCAATCGGCTGCCCGAAAATAACCGGATCTGTTATGACAACAGCATCCGCTTCCGGGACAGCCATTACCAGGCGATTAGAATCATCGAACTCGAAATCTCCGATGTCGTCAGCTCCCAGCCCTTTCCTGTACGACATAAAATTGGCAGAAGTCCAGGCCCAGACAAAGAATAAATTATTCGATATACATGCAGGGGTTAGCTGGAAGTAAGGATATGATGCCACGTATTGCATGGCTTCGAAATACGGGTAATCGTAGTAAATCAGATAATCGGCTCCACCTGCCCATATGTTATCGGCATTAACACCTGGAGCCAGCAGGTTATAAGCAAGTAATGATCCACACTGTTGTATCGGCATCGAAAATCCCCGAATAGAATTTAGTTTCCGGTGAATTTGGATCCGAAAATTCCCCTGCGCCGGTCGGATCGACACTCCACGAAAACTCAGCGTTTTCGCCCATCGATGCTGATATTCTGAATAATGTTTCGGAAACTTCGTCGATTGTATCAGCTCCATCGATTTCAAATACCACAACACCATTAGACTGGCACCCGATGATGAGAATCCACGCCATTGCGGACGCCAGCATCGGCAGTCGTGAGAACATCACTGTTCTTCCGTGTAGCAGCAACGTGAGAATGTCCCCTTCGGGCTAAATAGAAATGTCCCCTTTAAGATGTGGGGATGAAGAAGGAGACGTTAACATTGAGCGCAAAGGAGCGTGAT
>DASWIV010000154.1:0-2618 GCA_036397475.1 bacterium | reverse complement strand
TACAATTTTTATAAACCATGACCCGACGACTAAAATAACTACAGGCCATATTATCCATGATATTACGCTTTCCATTTTCTTCTCCCGCTATTTCTGATGAAAAAATTCTAATCTATCCCGCAAATCTTTCCGATTTATTATGACTCGCTTCTGCCGCTGGTTAATTCCAGCTTTCGCACTACCAGAATCCCTTCTCTCACTTCAATCACTTTTATCTCAGCACCCACAGGGAGCGCTCCGAATTCGCTGACTGCATCCCAGTACGCGCCCGCAACATAAACCTTCCCACGCTTGTGAGTAGAGCATTCGGCTTTAACGGTTCCCTTTTCGCCGATCAGATTATCTATAACATCCCCTTTTTCAGGGATGTTAAAATAATCACGAAACATCCACGCTGATATGGCAAGCACTGCCAGAATCAACACGGCGAAAACGATCATGCCAGATTGCATCCAGTAGAGAGTCATTTACTTCTCCGTAACCGCTAATAAATCAGATTTAATACCTTTAATCAAGCATTATCTCACCATAAGCTGACTCAGTGGTATTTTAGAAGTTACGGTAAGCGACACATTCGATCCGGTCGGGCTGAACCAATTCTCCCATTTTCCGGACGGCATAAATCTGTACCGGAACAACAGGGCTGGGTTTCAAGCGCTAAATTGATGCCTGTGAATTTACTTTGTGATATACTCCCCAAATCTGTGCGGGGCATCTCATACCAAAGGATGGCAAAAATTGAGTGGAATAGTATCTCTCATCATTGTACTGGCAGGAATCGCGGTCATAATATTCTGGTTTGTAGGAGTATACAACCGGCTTGTCGGGCTCAGGAACCGTACTGACACGCAGTGGGCGCAGATCGACGTACAGCTCAAGCGCCGGTATGACCTGATCCCGAATCTTGTAGAGACAGTCAAGGGCTACGCTGCCCACGAAAAGGAAACCCTCGAAAGGGTCATCCAGGCGAGAAACGCGGCACAGGGCGCGAAGACTGTCGACGAGCAGGGGACCGCGGAAACATTCCTGACCTCGGCTCTCCGGCAGGTATTCGCGCTGTCCGAAGCGTACCCGGATTTGAAAGCTAACCAGAATTTTCTTCAACTTCAGACGGAATTGTCCGAAATAGAAGATGTGATAGCGTCGGTGCGCTCGACGTACAACGAGGCTGTCCTGCAGTACAACAACGTGGTCCAGATGTTCCCGAGCAATGTTGTCGCCGGGATGAGCGGATTCGGGCTGAAGGAATTTTTTGAAGTTACTGATCCTGCCGTCCGAGAGGCTCCGAAAGTGAAATTTTAATGGCGATTAAGTCGAATTAAGTATGATAATAAGCCGATTTTGAAACCTTGAAACAGATTTGCTATACTGCCGAAACTCCCGTCTGGCAAGCGGAAGACAGGTTATAAATGATTCAGCGAACGAGCGTATTTCGCAACAAAAAATCAAATATAAGAGGGGTCAAATAGGAAGTGGAGCGCGATTCATTCGATCTCTTCCTGGATAAGGTAGCCCGTGAGATAGATCTCCCTGGTGAGAAATCCAAGGAAGGCAGTAAAGATATTGCGGAGCAGACGTGCGCGACGTGCTACGAAATTGTTTCGCATGGATCCCGTCATTGCCCGAACTGCGGTGCACTTCAGAAGCTGCCGGAAGGCGTCCATGGCGGATTCAAGCCGCGGACGATCATGAAGCGGCGCCTGAGTGTCACACTTCTGGGCATGGAGACCGGGGTGGAGCTCGGGGGGAATAATTTCACCAAGGTACATTTGAAAATCAGGAACCTGTCGCCGGTACGCGCGAATGTGTCGCTTACGTATGTCGACAGTGTCTTAATCGATGTTACGGGACGGCAGTTAAGCCCGCTGGACCTGGATGAATTCCCGGACGAGGTCGCGGAACCGTTGTTCCCGACATGGTTCTACATTTACCCCGAAGCTTATCGCGAGGGTGTTCTGATTTTCAGGGAGAGTCCGCTTCCGTTGCAGAAGGCAATCATCTGCGCGATGCACCAGGAAAACGAGGACGAGCTTTTCACATTTGAGCTCGAGGGACTCCCCGAGATTTAGGATTAAATCAATATGATCAAAAAATGCCCGGGATTAATGGAGGTCCCGGGTTTTTTTATTCCGTCGGAACGCGTCCGCCGCGGCGGACTATTACGCATTTATTGGCAGCGCGTTCGCAGGGAGCGCGGCGCTCCAGGTGAGAATTTGTTCCTTTGTAACCCATGGTTTATCCATGGGCTTGCTTTTTATGCGCTCAGGTAAACCCACGTTTTAACCGTGGGTTTTTTGTTACTGAAAATCCAACCCGGTTATTTGATATGTTGACAGTCGAGGCGTATTATTTAACCTGGATAAAATATTGCTGCGGAGGATATTACTGATGAAGTATCTTATTAAGTTTAGTTTCCCTGTTGAGCCGTTCAACACTTACGTGCGTGAAGGATCGATCGGCGACAAGATCCAGTTGATCATGAGTGAGCTCAAGCCCGAGGTCCTGCTGTTCGGGCCCGTCGACGGCAGTCGCGGCTGCTACATGGTAGTGGATATGAAGTCGCACTCGGAGATCCCGAAGTACGCGGAGCCGATGTTCCTGGTTTTCGAGGCGGATCT
>DASWIV010000153.1:0-1708 GCA_036397475.1 bacterium | reverse complement strand
AGACGAACAGGATAATCGGATCGCGCACCTGGCAGGAGAAGCTGAAGAAAGGGTAATTTTCCATGGCAGTAAGAATGTAACCGCGTTTCCGTCAAGGCGCGCTATAGTGATGCTCGATTGCGAGGACCTCATTGTGGTCGATACGCATGACGCTATCCTGGTGCTCCCGCGGTCAAGCTCCAGGAAGGTTGGGGAAATAGTAAAAGAACTGAAATCACGCGGTTGGAACGATCTTTTGTAAACATTGAATATCTTGTTAATAAAAGCTGATTTCTGCCGAAATTGATAACGATGGGCTTCAGATCACTGAGGGATATTTCTGCATTTACATTAAACACCAGAAATTTCTGGGTGGCGATTGCGTTCTTTTCTGTTTTGAACCTGACATGCAACTCGAGCAAGTCTCCTCTCGACCCGACCGTCCCGTTTGATCCCATAAAACCGACCATTGAGGATTTCGGTCCATACCGTGGCAGCGACAAAATTACCGATGATCTCGTTTACAGCGGCGAGGATATCAAGTTAATGGTCCAGGCTGTAAGCCATGCGTGGGCGATAAGCTGCGGACTTGGCGAGGACGATGTTGTCGAGAACAATCTGATTTACTCATTCGATTCGGTTCCGCCGGAAAATGTCCCGGCTCCGGGAGTCTTCTCCCAGGCGACGCCACCTTCCAATGAAGCCTTGTGGCGCGTTCCCGACCTGACAAATTACGATTCCGGGGAAGGACTTTTGTATTTACTCAGGGTGACGGTCTATGACGAGTGCCTTGAGAAACAATCCACCGGCAAAATGACACTCCGGGCATTCGCGAACGAAGGTCCCCCGGTCGTAACGGATCAACTGGTCCGCTCGGATATAAATTCCGGTAGTCCGGCTACCGAGGATATCGATCAGAATGGCTACTACGAGGTCGAGCGCGCCGATGAATGCCGCATCAACATAACGGCGGCGAGCAGGACCTCCGATCCGATTTGCGCGAACCGCGGAGTGGAAGAATCCGAGGAGTTAAGTTATCGCTGGACCAGTACGCGCACTGATATAAACCTTACTTTCGGTGAAAATGAATTCATTGCTGACGATGCCGATTTCGACATCCCAGTCACCATTGCTGCAGGTGAAACTTTCAATGTAACCTGCAGCATCACGGATACCTGCACCGGGACCGTCACGGATTCCACTTATAAATTTATTGTGGTTGCCGAACCTGTTATTACATCTATTAAGGGCACCTCCAACGGGATCAATCTTGACTACGATTCATTTTTTGACCTGTTCCAGGTCCAGCCAAAGGATGAGGTCGTATTCACGGGATACGCGATCTTAATGGATTCAGGATTATGCGATGCGAAGGGAATTTCACCGGGGCTTCAGTGGGACTGGCAGGAAACGACAGGCACAAAACCGACACTCAATCCTGAATTTGAACCTCTCCCGGTTCCCAACGGTGAAAGCACTATCGACTTCAAGGTGCCGGCAGTCGAGAATGGAACAAAATACAATTTCCACACGACCGTTACCGACCGGTGTAATAGCCTTACCGATGAAGATGATTCCACTTTCATGGTTATTGTTCCTCCGGATGTCGAATATACATTTGTCGAGGTCAATTCAATAATTGTAAATCCATCCGCGACAACAGGCCGCTATGAAATCTATCCTGGAGACACGATCAGGATAAGGGTAACGGGGACCCAGATGTCAGATT
>DASWIV010000152.1:0-3410 GCA_036397475.1 bacterium | reverse complement strand
CCATGACATGGGATCAATGATGGGTGCTCAGGGTGAAATGATGTATCCGGAATCACTTGATGCGTTGATCGAGGACGGATACCTGGATGCAATGCCATTGAATCCGTTCACCGGCGAGCCAATCCAGGTTGTTCCTGAAGGCGAAACATCGCTCGGGAACGTCAGTTACTCCAGTACAGCGCATGGTTATCTGCTCACCACATACAATGTCGGCGGGTATTTCCTGCGGGACGAGGATGAAAACAACTGGGTTGCGTACGACGATCTGGAAGCCGAGCTTAGAAAACTCGAAAGAATGCACGATTTTGAAAAAATGGGCTTCACTGCCAATCTTTATAACGGTTGGCATTTCATTTCCCGCGACGATGGTGAACACGTTTTCGGATTCGGGGGAAATCACCTGCTCTTCGGTACAGACCTGGAACGTCTCCAGGGCGCTGTCGACAGGAGCATGTCCGCCGAGCACTTCATGTTCGATGATCCCGAAGGCTGGGATATATCTGATGCTTTCATTCGCCAGCAGGCTAACCTGACCACAATTATGGACAACATGGATGAAATGCTTCCTCCCGAAGTCCCGGAGGCAATGGTCGGACCGTTACTCGAAGGAATTGGATTAGACGCTCTTCTGGCTCAGCATGATGCTGTCTGGCTTGAGAGAGGCAACGTAAAGGTCGTCCGCAGGCTGACACTATCAGGCGAATCGGAGGATTCCCTCCTGGGAACGCTCCTGAATGCTGAACCCGCGAATCTCATGACTGCGTCGAATGGTCCATTCAATCTTGTTGGGGAATACGCGTTCGCAAATCCTTCTGAATACCTTTCAGCCATCATGGACTACGCAATCACTTACATACTTCCAATGGCGATGGAAGAAATGGGTATGGGCGGATCGGATGAAATGGATCCGTCGATGATGCTCGGGATGATGGGACTTGGAGATGTCGATGACCTGGGGCTTGACGAATTATATGTTTTACTCACAGAATCAGCAGAGCGCAAAGGCGGATACTATGTGCCCGGCCTGGTCATGATCTGGAAATCGGACAACCCGGAACTCGCCCAGATGGATGTCGACCTCATCGATTCACTCGGATTCATGGTTCCCGACTGGCCGCTGGTTCGTGGCGAATACAGCGATGAAAACGCGGCTACCTGGGATTGGGAAAATGAGGTTTGTCCTATTACTCCGACAGTTGCGTGGACCGACGGATGGCTCGTTGAGTCCCTGTTCAGGGAAGACGCGTTGACAGCGGTTGAAGCACTGGAGGATGGAGATCTATTCTCGGAGTCCCCGTATGGCATGGCGAACTCCCGGCTATACATGAACAGGCAGCAACTAATGGATGCAGCCGCCGACGTGTTCTATCTTTGCCCGGAAGGCGAAGTCGCGGCTGCGGGATTTGTCTTCAGCCTTGCAGGTGAACTCAGCGATTCAAACGAGAGGCTGTACTCCGAGTGTGTTCATACTGATAATTACGTTGAAATGACAACGGAATTTTCACTGGGAATATTTGAAGACCTGCTACCGTCTTTTACATATATAATGAGGGCAGTTGACTCGGGGATGGAATTCTAAGAATTTCGGCCATACTGACAAGAATGATGATTTGCTCCCGTCGAGAGGCGGGAGCTTTTTTATAGAGGGATGATATAACATCCTATGTGGAAAACTACCTGTTATTTACCGGTATAACAGGAGGTTAGGTGCAAAACTGAACGGCGGTTCACAATCACTGTAGCAGCTTGATACAAAAATTCAGGATTTGGTATATGAGGGTGATCCGGGAGAAATTTTTTTCGGCTTTAAACCGCTTTAAATAAGGGAGTTTTGAACTTATAGCGACTGAATATAATCTTAACGGGTGAAATGGAACGAAGATTGTGATAACTATGATGTAACCGCAATATCACTGAGTTAAATAATCTTACAGGAGGACCGAGAGATGGCAAAAAAAATCTTATTCTCAGGCATTCTCCGGACTTCCGAAACAAAAAATGTTGAAAATGATTGGGAGAAAAAAGATTTACTAAGTGAGCCCAGATCAACTCACCAGGAAGATAAAAAGAAGGAATTAACCCCGTTCCAGCGCGTCAAGTTGGGAGCGGAAGAGGTTTTTCTGGCCAAGGAAGCCATACCGGCAGGATTCTGTACGAATTAAAAAAACATGGGTTGTGCCAGGCCAATGGTACGATCCACACCGGTGAGGTCACCCCAGTCAGCTTGTGTTTCCTCCACACCCCACGCGGTTCCTCCTCCTCAACGAAGAGTGACCGAGCCGGTGAAAACCCTCCTCCCCTTAGGCCAGGCCCCCGATAAGTCGGGGGTCTTTTTTTATGTGTACTTCGTACACATATTGGCAGGTCGGGGGTCTTTTTTTTTAGCTTTATTCAGGAGTCAGTTGCCTAAGTCTGAAATCACAATCTGCCTGGAGTTCCATATCCTTCCAATAGCGCAAAAAATATGTATATTAATGTTGCCATGGATCTCACAAAATACAGGTTATATATTGATGAAGTTGGAAACCACGATTTAACTAATGTTGAAGATGAAAGGCATAGATATTTATCTTTAACGGGGGTCGTTTTTGAAATATCACACATAAAGAAATATCTGTTTCCCGAACTAGAAAATCTTAAATCGGATTTTTTCAATTCTCACCCCGATGATCCTGTGATATTACATCGAAAGGAACTGGTTAATAAGAAATATCCATTCCAATCTCTGCGAGATGAAAAAATTTGCCAGGAGTTTGATTCGAAATTACTCGAAATTCTAAATATTAGTGAATATTGGGTAACGACGGTTGTTATTGATAAAAAGGAACATAATGAAAAATATGCAAGCTGGAGGTACGATCCCTATCATTATTGCCTAGCGATAATTCTCGAAAGGTACGTGCAATGGCTGAACACGAAAGGTTTTTCGGGCGATGTCATTGCTGAATCCAGAGGGGGAAGAGAAGACCGAAGATTAAAAAAATCATTTTCAAATCTGATAACTAGTGGCACAGAGTATGTTGAATCGACATTATTTCAAAATTGCTTTACTTCGAAGGAATTGAAAGTCAAACCAAAGAAAAATAATATTGCCGGTCTGCAAATCGCTGATATGATTGCACACCCAAGTTGTCGTCATATTCTGGAACTTTATAAAGGCATCCCCGGTCCCGGTCGCTTTGGAAAATTAATAGCTGAAATTTTGGAGGAATCTAAATATCTACGGAGTAAATCAAAGAAAATTCTCGGCTACGGTCATAAAATTTTACCTTAGAACCCCTAACATTATGATCCCTCGACGAAGTTGAGGCAATTCCAGCAGATCATGAAGCAGCCGATGGAAAGGAACGCCTCGTGGATGTCATCGCGACGTTCGTAGCGTACGCGTAGACGTCGAAATCGGTGAAGCC
>DASWIV010000151.1:0-4021 GCA_036397475.1 bacterium | reverse complement strand
ATTATTGTGGTGGAAGATATCATGCAACCTCGATGATTGAAACGCAACCGTGAAATTGCTGAATTCTTCTGGACGCATGCAGGACAATCTGTTACAAATGTCACCTGGCACGGAAACGAGGTTGCTCGGAATGAAAAAGATCGCAGTTTTAACATCCGGCGGCGACGCCCCGGGAATGAACGCGGCTCTGAGAGCTGTTGTGCGAATGGGGATCCACCGCGGACACAGGATATTCGCATTTCAAAACGGATTCGCCGGACTTCTATCCAACGAATCGATAGAAATGTATAACCGCACCGTGGGTGACATCATTACCCGAGGCGGAACCATGATCGGGACCACCCGGTGCCAGGAATTTTTCGACGACGAGAATGTCGATAAGGCTGCGAAGAATCTCAAGCTCCTCGAAATCGATGGATTGATCGTAATTGGCGGCGACGGAAGCCTTCGCGGTTGCCGCGAACTTCATAAGCGTGGAGTGAATGTGACAGCGATTCCGGGGACAATCGATAACGACATCTACGGAACGGATTTCACCATCGGTTTTGATACCGCCGTGGAAACAGTGGTCGACAGCATAAAAAAACTCCGCGACACAGCATCGAGCCACAGACGTACTCTGATCATGGAAGTAATGGGACGGCACTCCGGATGGATCGCCCTGAAAGCCGGATTTGCGGGTGGAGCGGAAGTGATTGTGATCCCAGAATATCCATTCAAACTGGAGGACGTGTGTTACAGGCTTGAATCAGGACTCGCACGGGGCAAAAAACATTCAATTGTTGTCATTGCCGAAGGCGTGATGACGGCGGCGGAGTTGTCGGCCCAGATGAAAGAAAAGGGAGGATTTAAGGCGGACGCGGTCGTCCTTGGCTATGTTCAGCGCGGTGGAAGTCCGACCGCAAACGACATAATTCTTGCGAGCAGGCTCGGCGCACGGGCTGTCGAAGAAGTAGCGAGTGGAAACTCCGGCGTCATGGTCGGTGAAGTGAAAGGGACCCTTGTTATTACTCCCATAGACGAAATCCTGAAAGAAAAGAAAAACATCGACTCAAACCTTTATCACCTCGCTATGGATCTGGTTCACTGAGATGGATACGTCGGGACTGAATGAATTTGCCAGGATTCTTCTAGAACGGATAGTGGATGAATTTCCGGAATGGCTTGACGATGCGACGCTTGAAAAGTCGGATGGAAATTTTCTTCTCGTGTTCATGCCCGGGTTTAAAAGTAAAACAGGCGAGGACAGAAGGCTTTCTGTCAGTACCGGCACCGGGCCTGATAAGGTCATTTTCAATTTCGCAGGCTGGGATGCGGTTGTAAACGCTGAGAAAGACCGCTACGGTGCGTCTTATTTAGACAGCATGATGCTGGAAGACGAAACGGGGACCATGAATCCGGACATAGAAGAATCTATCCTGATGCTGGGGCATATCTTGAATGAAAAGCTTGTCGTGTCTGTCAACCCGGACAAGGTAACCTTTCCCGTAAAAGAAAATATGAAAATCCTGGAAGTGCTCAGGTCATGGAATGGCTCGTATGACCGAATAGTCTACGATGTCGAATGAATTAAGCCCGCCCGTTTCCCTTGGTAGCGTATTCAAGCGGTATATCGATTACGAAAGTTGTCCCCTCACCCTCTTTGGATGAAAACGCGAGTGTACCTCCATGGTCGTTGACGATCTTATCGCAGTTTGTTAATCCAAGGCCCGTACCTTTCGCCTGCTTGGTTGTAAACCATGGTTCGAAAATGGAACCATATTTTTCAAATGGTATACCGCTTCCCGTATCTTCCACAAAAACCCTGACAGTTCCATTCTGTGCCGCTGTAGTCACGGTTAACTCGCCTGTCTCACCCATGGCCTGCAAGCCGTTCAGAACCAGGTTCGTGAATACCTGGCGCATCTGATCCGGATCGCATACCACCGATGGAAGTTGCTCGTTGAATCTCCGGTTGATCGAGATCCCCTTGTATTCTTTCTGGAACTGGATAAACATCATGCTCTCGTTCAGAATTTCGTGGATATCGCTGTCCTTTTTCTGTGCAGGACCCAACCTAGCAAATTTAAGCAGGTCCTTGATTGTACCGCTTGCTCGGTTGATATCTTTAAGCGCCGCCTGCATGGCATGTCGCTCCGGACTGTCCTCGGGAAGCCGCGACGCCATCACCTGCAGAAATCCCGACACCCCCGCCAATGGATTGTTAACTTCGTGGGCAATTCCCGCCGCCATCTGTCCGACAGTAGCCAGCTTCTCACTCTGCACAAGCTGCTGCTGTAACTGGGAAACCTCCGTTATGTCCTCAAAAAGAATGACCGCGCCGTAGCGTACACCTGTCCCCGGAAGTGGATTGACCTTAATGTTCAATTTAAGCGTACGTCCGGGAAGTGTGAGTGTCCAGGATTCTCCGATGCCCTCGTAGCCGACTCCCTCGGTCAGCACGATATTTACGATGTGATGGAATCGGTCCTCGTCGTTGACCAGGCGGACCGCTTCGTACGGTATATCGGTGACATCTTCATTGGTCATTCCGAGGATGTGAAGCAGGGACGGATTCAGCGATTTGATCATTCCCTTTTCATCGAGAACCATAACGCCGTTCGGCAGGCTCTTGAAGGTGCGTTCGCGGAATGTGACCTCCCTTGAAAGGTCCTCGACAAGGCTCGCGTTATGAAGCGCCATTCCTGCCTGGTTGGCGAACGTCTCCAGGAACGCGAGGTTTTCCTCATTTACCTTGTTACGCGAACTCCGGTTGTCTACAACCAGCAATCCGACAACATTGAACGCCTTGCAGTCGATACATGGCCCGATCTCCGCCGCTTCCTCGGGATCGTAGAATTCGCATTCATCCCTCGCGAGCCAGCATGCGTTCATCCCAAACGCCTGGATCGGGCAATTGACCTTGTCACATCCGTGCATGTTGAAGCATGTGGTTTCTTTTTTCGTGAGCAGTGGAACCGTAACGATATTTTTGGTGAAGCTGTAATTCTTGATGAAGTCCTTGTCCGGCATCCGGCTGCCATCGCCATAAAACAAAGGCTTGCCCTTAAGAAGGGCGTCAACCAGGAAATGATCCTGCCTGATATCGAGTTCCATGAAGTTGACAACCTGCCCGTGCTGGTCAAGTTTTATTCCATGTAGCATTTTACTGGTGCGATCCAGTAGAAGCAGAAAAGTATGGACAAACCCGAACTCGTCCGACAGTCCCTTCAATATGGCCTGCCCGATATCGGGGATTTGTGTTGTCTTCAGCAGGTTGGTGGATATCTGGTTGAGCTTCGTAAGCGATTTGGTCGCTTCCTCTAAAAGTTTCGTGCGTCGCATCAGTTGCAGATTCAATCGCTGGAGATCCTCGGCGATGATCTGGTTTATCGCCATTACAAGCAGAAGGAATCCAAGGGGATCGGATAGCCCGGCAAGAACTCTCGGGAATACGGTTGGGAAGGCATCCAGCGACAGCCCGACAAGGTACCCGATGAATCCGATTCGCCCTATTGCCATGAAAAGGAGAAATCCCTGGGAGTAAAGCGTTCTCTCCTTCACCTGGGTAATCAAAGTAGCCAGAGCGTAGATCAATATGAATATCTGCTGGAACGCGAATATCCACTCACCGGGAAAGGATGAGAGTGCAGAATCAGATTGCCCGGGGATCCATACCAGCTGAATTCCGGTATCGTGGCTGAGAAGAGAGATCGAAAACAGGATTACAAAACTGGATCCCAGGATCGCCCAGAATGCCTTGGTGATTGTTATGAACGATTTCTTATCCGATAATCTCGACACAACAAGGGCGTAAGAAAGTATAAGCAGTCCAGCGGTTGTCATGGATGCCCCCAGAACACGGGTCAGGGGACTTGCCAGGATCGGCTCATCTGACAGCGACGGTTGCGCCAGGATATCAAGGATAAGAGCGATAAATATCGAAGAAAGCCCGTACGTGATCAGGTTATACTCGTTTTTCTTCTGGCGGTTTGATTCCAGCAGCGTGTAGAACAGTCCTATACAGACCATCACGAACTGG
>DASWIV010000150.1:0-3537 GCA_036397475.1 bacterium | reverse complement strand
TACCGCCTCCATCAATTCGAGTTATGGTGTTGTTAAGGTAATCGATAATGTAATCGGTACCTTCCTCATATTCGGTCTCATCGTCAGGCGACGTAACCCTTATTTTGTCGTATAAACTCATCAGTCAAGGTCCTCCGGATCCGTTCCGTTAAGCGTGACGGTCTTATTTTTGCGAACTGCAATCTGAACAGGCAGGGATGTTTTCACCGCGTCATTCAACGGGATAAAATCCACTGGAAATCTCGACAATCCCATGAGTGTGAAGCCTTCAGGAATTTTGGACAGATCGACGGTGCCAATCCAACAGCCCAATCCGAAAGTAAAGTCGTAAGGAGTCGCGAATTCTCCTCCAACCGGGATATTCATTTTTACAGGCTGTCTGACATTCCATCCCACGGTATTATTGAGCGGGTTGGAACCTGAAAGGCTGTATCCCCCCGGGAAAAAAAAATCGTCAAGCGAACCGCCACTGAATCCGACAGGAGAATGTCCGGCAACGGGTGCTTCGACAGTCCAACCCAACACGATCATCTCGATCGCTGGCCATGAAAATCCCGCGCCGACATTCTCCATCTGGTCTGCGAATGGAAAAATTCTGGTATACATTGTGTGACCTTTTGATTAAATCGAAGTAATGCGTGCCTGTAGATTCGCATGGCGGGGATTTCCGGTCGGTGAATCGGATGAGAGGCTGTACAGGCGTGCCCAGAAGCTATCGATATCATCGACGTCCAGATTTCCAAAGACTACATCCGAAGTTGAAAACGTACCGGGCGTTCCGCTGTTATCCGGAGCGATCAGCACACGCTGGTGTCCGGATGAAATTTCTATCGTGCCTTCATCGTCCTCCGAAAGCCCTGAATTGAAGACTACATAAATACCCGTTGCAATTTCATTTTCTGTAGCGCCATCGGCCACGATGGATTTTTCAACCGGTGGATTTCCTTCATAAACGACATCGACCTTGCTGGTGTCCGATTTAACCGTTACCACATAAGTTCCGGAGGCGGTGTCGGTCTGGTATTTCAATTCCGCGATCGCCTTGATCGGAGTGTTGACGTCGTTAGTGAAATCGCCATCAGGCAGGATTCTGATCCTGGCGTCAGTGCCATCTTCGTTTCCGATATTTTTCACCCAGAACCGTTTGTCGGTTGACTGCGATCCCGCGACGATTATCCCGGGATTCCATCCGATATACACCTTTGCCTGGTAAGATTGTCCAGTGTCAAGGGAACCGATGGTGATATCCACACCGGGAATTATGTTATTGATATTAGATCCGGAGGTGGTGATGTCGTCGACATGATAGGAGCTTCCATCCTTGCGGGTTACATCGACGTCCCACTCTGAATTTCCTGAATCGTATGAAATATTCAGTGTAAGTTCATCTGGTGGAGCGTTCCCGGCTCCCTGGTTCGGCGAATCGAGAATTGTCGCATCGGATAGCGCGGTCCCGATCAGGTTTTCATACCGGATGAGAGTTTCCTCCGTGCATGATGAATCTTCGTACACTTTTAACTGTGCAGACATTTATGTCTCCTTCTCTCCGGAGTAAATATTGACTTCGGAATTTTATATTTTTAGTTATGCGGAAAGCCCTGTCACAACCAGGACCAGTCTGAATGAAAATCCTTCTGTAACTCCCACGATCGGTGACGTTTCAAAAGATTTAATAAGCACATCACGTTGTGAGTAGCTGTCGTCAAAAACCACAGTCGTGCCGTTTGTCTCACAGTCGTCCTGCATTGCAGATATGGAACCGGCTGTCGATACAGACATAAATTTCCCCGTGAGTACGATGGTATCTTTCATCAGGCCAGTGGTAAAAATTGATGTGCGCCCGATCGTGGTTTCATGCTTGACGGGAAGCTCCCGGCTGGAGCGCATTGGGTCAGGGACAGCGTCGAACGGCACGCCTCCGATTGTGTAAGTTATGTCAGGCATAAATTAAACTTCACCCTCTATCCTGATCTCGACTTCCTCCATCATCTCGCCATCCAGCTCGCCATATACCGTCCAGCTGACCACACGGGCATCTGAAAACTGAATCGTCTGGCTTCCCGACGAGAATTCCATGGATCCGGACGCGCCATTGAGTAATGTATGAAGGGGCGAATTCTCCTGGAATTTCCGCCTGATATCAGCCGAGATTATTTTGACTGTCGGGAGCGTTCTTACCGTTTCCCTGTCAAGATAAACCGGAAACTCTACACTTTCCCATCTCTCAACAATCCTGGCTTGTGCAACAAACGTTAGGTTGTCCGCGTCGAGCTTTATCGACGCCTCCCTGAATTCATGTATGTCACTCATCGTTATTTTTTCCCGTGTTGACGTCTGTTTCTTCAGACTTCTCGAGCAGCTCGGCAAGTTCCAGCAGTTCACTGGATATCTGCCTCACCGTTTCGATAAGTCCGCTGAACTCGTAATCAATTCCGCTGTTCATTACGCGGCCTCCGAGATCATTCTGATTTCCATTGTGAGCACGAATCCAGCGACTTCTTTTTCATATAAGACTTCGTCGCCTGTCGATCCGGAAGATGGAATAAACTTCCCGTGCCCCGGCTTTAAATTTGCTTTTCCAATCGCCAGCGGATTTTCAACATCCGCGAAATCGTAAAGTGTTATCGAGTTGGCCTCCGCTATTTCCATGAGGATGTCGACCATGTCGCCCAGAGACGTTTTCTGTTTGTCGTCGCGATGCCAGGCGGACAGCTCCAGTTCGACATAATGAATGAACCCTTTCAACGGACTGGATTCGTCTATCAGGTTCCCCATTCCGGTATTTCTTGTGCCGTGGTTTCCATATCGGATGGCATACCAGCTCGACATGCCGTCCGTGACAAACGAATCGTCGCCAAAATTAACTGTCTCACCAGGTGCTTTTTCCGCGACAAATTTATTGAATGACCGTTTCAGATTATTTATTACCCTTGATGGGTCCGGTGGCATGATCTCTTCTCCTTATTAGATTTTCCGTGTTTTCACGATCCATACATCGAAATTTCCCATATCCTTCCTGACCACAGATTTCACCGCGAATTCAACTCCACCGATTACGATCCGGTCGGTATCCCGAATTCTGTCAATCAGCTCAAGTTCAAGGTAGCCTGAATCGTAGGCTCCAGGTTTTCCAAGATCCGGTTCGGGATCAATGCCGGTAAAAATCGCGGGGACCGATTTTATTACACTCACCGATTCATCCCGGGGAACCATCTTTTCGGGATCGCCGCCCGAATATACGTAACGGTGAATATCGACCCTTCTCTTTCCCGAGACTTCCCAGAAGTCCATCCACGTCCTTAGTGCGTCTATTCCAGCTTCCCTGTTGAAATCAGGCTCAATACCCATCAGATGATTTCCTCCCACTCGATATCAGTAGCCCTTGCTCCCCCGGTCTCGCTCATTCCCCGGTCGGTGAATTTCTTGGCGTTTGCCATCAGGTCGTTTCTCAGTTTGTCGTAGTCGATTTTTGTGTCGCCCTTTGACCATGAAACCATCCTGGTCCTCGACGAAACCAGGGCGCTTAAAGCCGCACCC
>DASWIV010000149.1:0-8204 GCA_036397475.1 bacterium | reverse complement strand
ATGGAAGGAATCGGCTGATGACGCGGCCCGTACAATGGACAGCCAGTCGTTCGATGCGGCAGTTTTCGATATCAACGACGGTGAGAAATTCAGTATCGACGATGTGAAAATTCTGGCAGAAGCCAAATCGGATATCCCGATGCTTGTGACGACTCACTACCAGACACCCGAGCTCGCGTTCAAAGCCCTGGGTGTCGGAGCGGACGATTATCTTCTCAAGCCGTTTGGGACGTCGGAAATACTACAGAGGCTGAAATACCTTTCAAAAATGCCGGTTGAAGAGGATACAAAAGCTCCTTTTACTACTATCACCGAGAAGATCAAAACCCTCAGCGACTACGACGATATTGTCGCCTTCTGCATGGAACAGCTTGCGTCCACACTGCATATCGCCGACTGCCTGATAGCTGTCAGGGATAATGAGGTTTACAAGGTGATTCATTCCACCGGATATTCACCCGATCCGGTAGGGAAATCGGTCGTCATTCCGGGAGACATCATCTCGTCGATCTCATCGATCGATCCCGATTCGACCCAGACATGGGGAAAAATTGTCAGGGAAATATCTACCGAACTGAAAATAGTTTCGCACAGGCCGTTCCCAACCTTCATTCCTGTTGGAAATACCGGCAGGGATGTCGATGCCCCCATGGGTTTCATTCTCGGGCATGGCGCAATCGTTATGGAAGAACTTGATCTGCTCGAGCTTGAGAGGTTCATCTCGGAGATCGGACGGGAATTGATCCTGGCATGGAAAAAATTCGGAACCGACATGCTCATCTCGGGGGTAGAAAAAGAAGGCAGCATGGAAATTCCCGGAGTAGACCGACTGGATATTGTCACGCGCGTGCTCAACGATATCAGGGAATACATGCCTGACCAGAACGACGCTTTCTGGATCAGGCTCGCTCTCGATGAAGCGATAAACAACGCAATATTACACGGTAATCGAGATCCCCTCCAGGAACCCTCTGATCCGATCCTGATCACATGGACAGCCGGACCGCGAAAAATGATCGTGTCGGTCCAGGATACAGGCAACGGATTCGATCCGGATTCGATCCCGGACCCGACATCCGAAGAAAATCTCTTCAGCGTAAATGGACGAGGGATCTTCATCATGAAAACGGTCATGGATGCAGTCGAGTTCATTGATCCTGGAAACAGGGTCAACCTTACAAAAGAGTTCAACGGAAAGCCCATCAATATGGGAATACTGCAGCGTGTGGGATTCGGCGATAAGTGACTGAATTAAAAACTACGGGAGGGTTTTCTATCCCTGGCTAATCTACAAAACCTTCCCAGTCCATCTACACCACGCGATAGAAGGGAGTCCGAAAAAATAAAAAATGGGCTCCCTTCTCCTCATTTAGCGAATGAGGGTGCGACTCGCCAACAAGCACCCGGGATCAATTTTTTTTACTTGTCCTCGGCTCGACCATAAGGGAGACGCTAATCTCACTGCCTTCATGGAAGTGGATGAACATGCGACGATCTATCCAAAGATAGAGAACTGCGTTGACGTTCATGATTCTGAATTATCCAGGTATGTTACGTTGCCAAACTTCTTGGGTATTGTCCGATGGTAGCTTTCCGATGCATATCCCATCGACAGGCAGCAATACACATCGTTACTCTCCGGGATGTTCAGCATCTTCCCGAGTTCAACCGAACGGTTTATCGCCGGAGCAACCAGTCCAAGTATGCACGACCCCAGCCCTTCAGCCTCCGCGGCAAGCATCGCGTGTGAAAGCGCTATCCATGACATCTCGCGCGCATACACCTCGTCCCGCTTACAATGAAAAATTAGCATTGCCGGCGTCCGGTGGCATAGCGTATCTTCACCAAGTTCATGCTTATGGACTATCCGCCGGATATTCGGGAGCACCTCTTCAGTAAATTTCGCGGGTGAACCGTCGGGTACAAAAAAATTCACAACATCATGGGTCCCATTGTCCGCGAATCCATGAGCCCAGATTTTGAGTTCCCTTATTGCGGGTCCTGCTATTTTAGCGACCTGGTCTTTCGAGCTCAGGACAGTAATTTCAATTTTCTGCGGCGGATAAAAGATCGGGATTATTGCCGCCGCCGATACAACCCGTTCCAGCGAACTCCTGCTTACTTCCTTTATGCGAAAATGCCGGATCGACCTGCGATGGTTGTACAGGTTGACCACTTCATCATATGAGGGAATCGACTCAGGCAGTTCGGTGAAATCTTCGTAGTTGAATCCATCGACCATAATCGATTCAGACGCGCACGACGCCATACAGTGCCCGCAGCGTATGCAGGGCTTGTCGGGATCGGGTGAAGCAACAATATTTCCGCGTCGCATTTCCAGGTGCTCAGTAGGGCATATTCGGGTACACCTGCCACACACAAGGCAGGTGATTTCCTTGATTTGATGAACTTTGACGGACATTTGCATGGATTATACCAGCCTATTCAGCTTCCTGAATATAAAAAAGCCCGACCTTTCGGGTCGGGCAGATAATTTTCAAGTTTTATTGCGCGATCAATCGCACTTATAGACTTCTTCATGGCCGAAGTCGTCGTACGGGAGATCGACAAGTTCCATGGTTGCGAATGTCCACGGATAGGTCATGACCTGCTCTACAGGACAGGTGGGACCCGGTATCCATTCAGTCCAGTCAACCTGTACGAATTCAGTAAAATCACCCTCGATGCAGAATGAATTGATCTCGACTTCGTAACCGGATGTATGCCTCTCACCGAGATGGATCGCGTACGCGCCCCATCCGCCATCGAAATTGATTGCAGGGATTTCCTGGTTCGGATGGTAAGTGGTCCAGTACTGGTGAAGCTGGTCTTCATTCGTAATGAGCCAGGTTCCGAATTGCTCGGTTCCGCCGTGCTGACCGCCTGCAAGAGTCTCGAAATCGTAGCAGTCGCCAGGGCAGTTATAGACTTCTTCATGGCCTACGAATTCGTAGGTGACATCGCATTCGATCGGTGGCAGGTCGACATATCCGAGCGCCCACGGGCGTGTCAGTACATCGGCTGTCGGACAATCCGGTCCCGGGATATGGAGAGTGTAATCGACCCTGACGTTGCAGCCTTCGAGGCAGACCTCGTCGATCGAGATCCAGTATCCACCGGTCAGCTGTTCATGGGCCTGGATTATGAATGGCTTCCATTCCCCATTCTGAGGTTCGGGATGGTCCGGCACCGGTGGCGGAGGATCGCCACTACCGGGTTCATAACAGTTCACCTGGTACCATTTATCAAGGAATAACTCCCCGAATCCCTGGTAACCCCATGCTCCTTTTTCACCGCATGACCAGTCTCCGTTCGCGGGGTTCAGGAATGGCATTGGTATACAGTCGCCGGGAGGGCATTCGTATACAAGTTCATTTCCGATGAAGTCCCAGTCGAACCCGTCAATCTGGTCGACACCATTCGCTACAAATACTGTGCCGAGCAGCCACGGATGAGTTTCAACCTGCAGGACTTCACAATTTACGCCGGGAATGTTCAGGGTCCAGTTGACCTCGACTCTCTTGGCTGAGAAATCGATGCACGCATCGTCAATGGTAATGTAATAACCAGTGGTCGGATATCCGTGCAGTTGAATCAGGAAAGGAGCTTCGAACTGCCATCCGATCTCCGGAGGCGGAGGAGCGTCCGGATTATTGCAATGGATCCCATTCCAGACGTCAAATAATGCGTCCGGACCTGGAATCGGGAACATGCCGGGAGGCTCACACGATTTCGGACCGTCGGCTTTTACATCCCAGTCAACAGGATTACAGTCGCCCGGACACGGATAAACTTCTTCATGCCCGACAAAATTCCATTCGTACTGGGCTTCAGCCGGCAGGGGAGCCGCAGCCATTATCCACGGCCTGGTGGGAATCTGAGGTACTACACAATTCTCGCCCGGGATGTGCAGGGTCCAGTTTACTTCCACATATTTCTGCTCATGGTCGATACAGACTTCATCGACCGACACCCAGAATCCGCCTGTCGGGAATCCCTGGGTCTGGATCAGGAAAATAGTTTCTTCCGGCGGGAAGAATGGAGGTGGCGGAGGAGTGTCAGGATTATCACAGTAAATCTGGTGCCAGTAATCGTTCAACTGATCGCCGTTGTGAATGATGTAATTCCCGCCTTCTACGCAGGATTTCATCCCGTCGCCCTTGTGCATCCATTCGACCGGCTCACATCCGCCCGGAGGACAATTGTAAACTTCCTCTTTTGGGAACCACATGGGCACAAGATTCATCTTGGGAATCAGTACCCAGTGATGCGGCTGGGTAATTACTGGCAAGGTGTCGCAATTTTTGCCCGGGATCATTTCTGTATAGAACACGCCAAGTTTCTGGTTGCCGAGATAACAGATCTTGTTAATCTGAACCCCGAATCCGCTGTTGGGCCTGTCACCAATACCGACCGCGACAAGATCGAACTGCTCGAAATTTATCGGTGGGGGAGGCGGTGGCGGATTCATGTCTTTAGTATGCTGAGTCCATAATTGCTCGAATGCATCCGGTCCGTGAATCAGGAATTCGTACGAATCGTGTATGCCCGAGTGAGTTCCCTGTATATATGTGTCGAACTGAACATTCTCGACACAATCCGGAGGCTGTTCGTCGCAAGGTACTTCCTCGCCCTCGAAATACACATGGAACTCGGCTGGTTTGGGTATTTCCACGATATGGAACGGATGGGTGATTACGTCAAGTGGACCGCATCCGGCATTGTGTGGTGTGTATTTGTAAAACACTACCAGCGAATGATCGCATGGATCGAACTGAATATGTGTAATTGTTACATGGTGTCCGTTGGTGGTTCTTTCGCCACCCCAGATGCCTATCACGATGTTATCTTCAAAATTAATTACCGGGGGGGGAGGTGGTGGATCGAAAATGGACTTATGCTGTGTCCATATTTCGCCCCACATGTTGGGATTGAAAATAACATGATTTTCCTGGTCGAAAATACCTGAATTCTCGCCCTTCTCGATTGTTTCAAACGGAATATTGTAGGGCTCTTCATTGCATGGATTGGGTGAGAACCAGATGTCGTTCTCGCCCTGGTTGCCCTGTGGATCGAAAGCGTAGATGGTAATCGGACCATCATGAAGATCGGCGCCCCCGAAACCTGCGCCGAAGTAATCGTCCCCGGCTTCACCATCGCCATGCTGGCCATCGTCAAACATGGGGACCGCATTTCCGCCGCCAATTCCGCCCATGTCAGCGATGACTACAAGGTCGGATGATGGAGATTGGTGGTCCCACACGTAAGCGGTCAGATTGAATTCGCCCGGATTAGGCTCGGCGATATGAAGATTTTCAACGCCCGGAGTATGGCGCTGCTGCATGGTTGCGTCGACCCAGAAACCGATCGGTGCAAGTTTGGGAACACCTTCGGGCTGGTGAATTATTATCGTCCGGGTATCGGCGAACAGCGGGGGAAACACTCTTCCCGGCTGGTCCTTGCCATATGCAATGAACGGAAGCCGGGTCGGCTGCGGGAATATAGGCGGCAGTGCCCACATGAATCCGTCCTGGTTCGTCACGAATTTATTTCCCATGGAATGGAAAACAATCCAGACGTCGTATCCTGTAAACGGAGAGATGTTTTTTAATTGGGCTGTAATGTACCAGTTACGCTCCGCTTCGTTGAAGTGAATGTCCTGGAGGACAATCGACGCGTAATTGGTGACGTTGACGTCGGCACCTCGAACAGGCTCCGCCTGTTCGACAGTCACGGTGTCGTTGTCAAAAACGAACTGGAAATATCCCAGTGCCACAGAGTTGCCCGACGGGCTCATCGGCGGCGGTGTGTTTGCGGAAATTTCCTGGTTAGCCTGCGGGGAAGCAGGGTCGCCACTACCATTCGAACACCCGATTAATCCCGTGAGTGAGATTAACAGGGCGAGAGCTGACAGTACAGAAAATGCACTCCTGAAGCCTCTCATTTTTATTTTCCTCCCTGGAGCGCCTGTAAACAGGCGCGTTCCATGTGGTTTTCTATTTCGGTTACCAATTATCAACTAACTTAGACATGCAGGAACTGGTTCAGACTGAGGGGGTTCTCCTCCGAAAAAAAGCCATCTAATAAATGGACACGTAGATGCGTGGTTAAAGGAAGCGTCAATAAGGTTACATTACATAATATCAAAGGTCAAGGACAAATTTCATGCCGGAATCATAAATGGTGATTTTTGTATTTACCAGCCACCTGTGGCCATTTTGCGCGTACTTTTTTATATATCGCATTCAGTTATCAGGTTTTTAACCGGATTAAATTTGTTAAAATATCCAGGAGAGGTGAGAGACATGAAAACGTGGAACATTTTCTTCAGCATACTGCTGATGCAGGCATTTATTCTATCTCCGGCCAGTGCGAATCACAGCTCAAAAGGATATCTGTCCGACAGGTATCCGGACGAGATCTTTGGCGATTACACTGAATGGCCGCCTGAAAATATTACCGATTCGGAAGTCGACATATTAAGGAATATCGTCTGTGTTCTTGAAACCACCAGGGGCGAGATCAGGATAGAAGTCTATCCCGACGATGCTCCCTTAACGTCGGCAAACTTCGTGAAGTTGATACAGGATGGTTTCTACGACGGCCTGACCTTTCATCGGGTGGTCGAGGGCTTTGTGTCGCAGGGAGGAGACCCGCTTGGCGACGGTACCGGCGGTCCCGGATGGGAACTTCCCGCGGAGATCGGGCTTCCGCACCAGGCAGGAAGCGCAGCTATGGCGCGGACAGGGGACGATGTGAATCCTGAGAGAAGATCGTCCGGAAGCCAGTTCTATTTCTGCCATAACAGGGAAAACACGCAGCATCTGGACGGAAGATATACCGTTTTCGGGCAGATAGTCGAGGGTCAGGATGTGAATCTGTCACTGATCAAGACGTATATCGACAAGTACACGCCGGCGGATGTCGAGCCGGACCTGATCCTGCGGGCGTGGATTGAATATAAGGAGTTTTTCTTTTAAGTGCCGGTTGGCGCTTATACACGCAGGGGATAGTCGATCTTTCAGAGCTCCATGCGTAATCCTGGACTACGCCGGAACGCGTCCGCCGCGGCGGACTAACACGCTTTCCTCTAAACGCCGGAGCGCGGGATTCCTATCACGCACAACTGGACCCGCGAAACTCCGTTACACGTTCCAAACCCCGGAGCGCTGGCGTCCACGCCGGCATCCCCATCACGCATCCCCATATTCAGAAGTCCCTTGCGTATGCACGGACATCACCCGGTAGTCCCAGTTATCCGGGTGCCGTCTGGAAGTGGAGCTTGCAGGTCTCTGAGGGTTCGATTCGCAGACAAATGGAGTATAATCATAATAATCCCGTACGGAGGGGATTTGTGAAAAATCCGGAAGACGGGCGATGGTCGTGCGCCGGATTCTGGTTGGACGGGCGGATTACTGATGTGAAGATCGAAGGATGGATAATCCTTTCATGTTGATCGGAGTTTGGAGAGATGTGATAGAGGTTAGAAGGACACCCGCAAGCTCTCCGCCTTAACGGATGGGCGGCACCCGGCTGATGGTCTAATTACGAGATAAGGTTTAAACTATCCTCCACTAAATTCACTCGGCTGAAGCCTCGCGAATTTACTGGAGGGCACCCGGGATATGAGAAAGTTGATTAAATATCCATCTTTAATTCTAAATTTTCTGATTGTCTTAACAATAATCGGTTGCAGTAATTCCAATCACGATGACTCTGATTTAAATGAGTTATTAAATATTTCAGAATCGGCATTAACAGTTGTACTGGATGTTCGTAATTCTGAATTAGACCAAAACTACTTCATGGGCCGATACCCGGATTTATTTGAACTATACGAAGATGGAAAATTAACTGAAGCATTTTATAATTCTGATTTCTTAATCCATGTTGGGCAATTCATAGAGCCCTATGACCCTTCCTATACTGGTGGATTAATCACCATTTATCCTTATATTATTATTATGAGTAAAAACAATCCTGATAAATTTTACTTAATCACAAACAATCCGCAATACGGTACTGCGGATATATCTGACTGGTCAAATACATTTGAATTAAGGGAATATGATAGGAAATTTGCTTCCCCTGACCTGCTCCCCGAAAACAGGACCAGTCTGAGTTTTGGTTTTCCGCTACAATATACCAAACGGAGGCCAGAACATGGCAGACAAGAAAAAGCATGGAAAACGTTACAGCGAAGA
>DASWIV010000148.1:0-33174 GCA_036397475.1 bacterium | reverse complement strand
CATGCGTGATGGGAATCCCGCGCTCCGGCGTTTAGGGTTCCCATCACGAATTTCTATTTATTATACATGCGTGATGGGAATCCTGCGCTCCGGCGTTTAGGGCTCCCATCACGCATTTCTTTTTATTATGCATGCGTGATGGGAATCCCGCGCTCCGGCGTTTAGGGTTCCCAGTCGGGATGTCCGGGCTGATGCCCGGGACTTCTGAAAGATGGCAATCGAATTTACCCATCCACCTTTATATGCTAAATTGACCACCCTATGAGCGCTGCTCCGGTCAAATCCATTGGACTCGCTGTCCATCCGCAATTTCAGCGTGCGACAGATGCTGTCGACCGGGTTATCGCCTGCTGCGAAAAGCACGGGGTGGATGTTATCACGATCGATGAGATCTGCGACAAGTCAGGCAACAGGCTTCCGGAGGTTGTGATATCGGTAGGTGGCGACGGTACACTTCTGACAGCGCTCCAGACAGCATGCGCACAGAACATCCCGGTCTGGGGAGTAAATGTCGGAAGGCTTGGATTTCTTACGACAAGCGGTATCAATGAGATTGAGGATGGAGTGGAGAAGCTGGTTGAGGGCGATTACTCTGTGGAGTACAGGTCGCGACTTCACGCAAAAGTAACGGGAACAAAAGAGGACCGGGACGATATACTCGCCCTGAACGACATTGTGCTTCATCGCAGGTTTAACTCCGGGATCGCGGTGCTCGAAGCGGAACTGGATGGAAGATTCCTGGCGAGTTACGAAGTTGATGGACTTATCATAGCGACACCGACCGGCTCGACAGCGTACTCGCTTTCGGCAGGCGGATCGATTTTGTCACCGACACTTCCCGCGTTCATTATTACCCCTATCTGCGCGCATTCGATGAGTGCCCGTCCGCTTGTGGTGGACGATTCGTCGCATGTCGTACTCAGGCCGAAATTCGATAGATCGTCGGCGGATATATTAATGATGGCTGACGGGCAGGAAGCGTCGAAGCTTGACCCGGAAGATAGCGAGGTCAAGGTATCGATCGGAAAGGCTGAGAGGGACGCGGGGCTGGTGAGATTCGAAGAGGTAATTTTTTCGGATGTGCTCAGGGATAAACTTGGATGGTCCGGTGGAATTCCGCTCGATAAAAGCAGGTTCGAACGTTGAAATCGGCACTGGTAGATTCAAATGCTAAAGGAACTCATCATATCCGATTTCAAACTCCTCGCCGATGTTAACCTGAATTTTTCTAACGGTATGACAGCGCTTACGGGAGAGACCGGAGCCGGCAAGACCCAGTGCCTGCAGGCGCTGATGCTCGCGATAGGTGAGCGTGCAGGAGAGGACGTGATAGCGTCGGGTGCGGATAAATGCACTGTCACAGCGGTATTCGACATCTCTGAACGCCAGGATATCGGAAGAATTCTGATTCAGGACGGGATTATCGATGAGGAAGAAAAGGAACTGATACTTGAGCGCACGGTGAAGAAGGGAAGCCAGAGTACGGGCAGATTGAATGGACGGAGGGTCCCGATAGGGGTGCTTTCGGATGTAGGTGAGAGACTGATCGATATCCTGGGGCAGAACGCGAGGGCCGATATTCTCAGGAGGTCGCCGGTTGAAATTCTCGATTCGTTCGGGGATGAAAAGCATACGTCGAATGTGGAAACAACCGGAGAATTGTTCCGAATATGGAAAAGGTCGGTTGAGGAATTCGCGGGGGAAAGATCGGAGATTGAAAAAGCCAGGGAGAGGCGGGACCTGGTCGAGTTCCAGCATTCGGAACTCGATAAGGCTGAATTGAGTGCGGGCGAGGAAGAAGAACTCACAAAAGAGCACAAGCTGTTATCGCTCGCGAAAGAGCGGATCGAATTCGCCGAAAAAGGATCGGAGATCCTGGCGGGAGAATCGGAGGACGGCGCCAGTGCGAGGGATCTCCTGGTAGAAGCCGTTAATTTCCTTGAGAAACTGGAAGAGTCGGATGAATCGGTCAATGATCATCTGTCCAAGCTGAAGGAAGCCCTGTTTTCGGTGGAGGAAATCTCGGACTATCTCAGAAAATACGCGATGGATGTTGTCGACGATCCGGAGAAAAGGGAGGAGGTGGAGTCGAGGATCTCAATCATCCACCAGTTGAAAAGAAAATATAAAACGAATGAGGCCGGTTTGATCACTCTGAGGGATGAACTTGGCCTGGAACTTGAAAGGGTGACGCACTCCGAGTCGCGGCTTGCCGAATTGCAGAAAAATGTAGATGCAGCGAAGATTAACTATGTGGATGAGGCCGAGAAATTGTCCGGCTTGAGGGATAAGCTCGGGAAGAAAATATCCAGGGAATTGAAATCGCACTTGAAGGATCTTGATCTTAAAGATGCCGAGTTTATCGTGAATATCGAGATGGTAAAGGATGATGATTTTTTCCACGAGAGCGGAATGGACAAGGTTGAATTGCTTATTTCCACCAACAAGGCTCAGGATCCGGGTCCGCTCAGGAAGATAGCGTCGGGCGGCGAATTGTCGAGGTTACTGATCGCATTGAAAATTGTGCTTTCGAAAAGGGACAAGGTGCCATCGCTTGTTTTCGACGAAGCGGAGGCTGGGATCGGCGGCGAGACGGCGTTCAGGGTCGGGGAAAAATTATCGGAGTTATCGAAATCGCATCAATTGATCCTTGTAAGCCATCTTCCACAGGTCGCTGCCCAGGCCGATGAGCAGTGGGTCGTGATGAAAAGCGGCAACGGGAAGGGGACGTGGGCGGAGGCGAAACGAGTAACAGGGGATGAAAGGGTTCTGGAGATAACGAGGATGCTGGGGTCCCGTGGCGATAAGGAAGCGCTCGATGTTCTCGCGAGAAGTTTTCTTGATAAAGAACAGAGAATGGAGTCGAGACAGTAGAAATTCTGGATTTCAATAATGTTGAAAGAAATAGATAAAGAAGACGGATCAAAGATTTACACCGCGGAAATTTCCAATAGCGAATTAGGGATTGAACGTACGATCGAAGGACGCCACGCGTTTATTGTCGAGGCGATAGCCGATTCGCTGAAGGCAAGCTTTGAGAAGCATGCGGAGGAATGGCTGCTTGCGTCGCAGATCGCCGGAGTGAAAAAAGGGATCGCTGAAACCCGTGGGGAGTGGGACGTCTGGGCTGAGCACCTGACGTCGGACGCGAAAAAAGAAATCGAAAAATATGCCGGAGTGCTAAGGTACGGGATCGATAACTACAAGCCGTTAGTGTGGGAGAATTTAAAGTCGAAGGCGGTTTTTCGTACGCAGAGGCCGGATGAGCCAAAGCTGAATCCGAAACCGAAAGAGCCGGAAGGGGAAATTCCGCATGAACCGAAAGAAAATGGTGAAAAGTACAAGGTCGAGGGCGGCGGATTATTCAAAGGGCTGAAGGAAATGCAGGCTAAGGCACGATGGAAGAAGGACTATGATGAATGGGAGGCGCAGGTCAGGGAGCTTGATGAGACTAAGAAAAGGTATCTTGAAAATCTGAAGGTGTGGGAAACGAAGCGCGACGAGGTGATGGGGGAGTACGGTGAGAGGCTGAAGAAATGGGAGGAGAAACACGCCAGGTTCCAGGAAGAAGTTGTCGAGCGGAATGAGATTATCGATAAGTTGAAGCTCAAGTACTCGAGCGGAAACGCGGAGGGAGTGGAAGCGTACGCGGAGATGGTCATGGGGATGTCGGATTATCCGGTCGAGTTTCTACAGGCGTATGGGTTTGAGTACCTTGAAAATACAAAACACCTGAAAGTGAAATGCGAATTGCCCGGGATAGAAAAGATGCCGCTGGTGAAGGAAGTCAGGCAGGTCGGGAACGGGCAGGAGATGGAGGGAGTGAAATTAACTGATGTAGAGAGGGCAGAGTTGTGGGAGAGGATGAAATGCGGGACAGGATTGCGGTGCTGCTTCGAGATTTTTGAAAGCGACAATGACGCTGTTATCGAGAGTGTAGAGTTTTCGGGAATTAGTGGGGGGGAGAAAGTGATTGAATTTGAAGCGAGCAGGAGGGGGTTTGAGGTCTGGAATGTGGATGTAGTGGAGTACGTAAGGTGGCTGAGTCAGGGGAAATGACCGAACATAACCAACCATCAATTGAGTATGAAAATTTGCGCTAGCAGAGCACTCCATTACTGTCGTGCCTGGGATTTTCAGGTGCCGACTTCGACAGATATTTCCCGGGGTTCTTCCATTTTGCCGTAATCATCAAATAAACGTCCCCATTTGCTTTCGACCAGCCACTTATCGTAAATCTTCTTACTCACAAATGGCCACTGGATCGCGTCGTGGTACACATATGACGCGAGAATGAACAAATACACAAGCGGTGTCTGGAAGAACAGTTTCTGGATGTGTTTTCCGGGACCGAACCACAGCGGATGGCCACCGTAGCGGGCGGCGGCGTTCGCGCCGACGTGGAATCCCCATTGTTCGTTAGCTACCTCTTTGTCGCCTACAATTTCGATTCCATCGAGTTCACCCATACCGAGTCCGGCGTGGTGCGCGATATGAATGTATCCGATGTCCATCGGATTGAATCCCATCATCGACGCCGAGACAGCGTCGATCGCGACCTGGTCGGCGCTCGCGAGAATGACATCCTTCTCGACAGGGATCATTGTCCTTGGACCCGGACCGTTTCCCGCGGTGGTGCCGTCCATCACGGCGAAAATGCCGGTATGAATTTCCTTCTGGATCGCGAGAAGGTCAACAAGAGTTTCATGTATGACCGAATGTGTCATGTGCCGGGAGGTGTTCAAAAGGCCGCCGAATGCGTTTTTCATCGCTCCGGTGGTTGTGGTGTAAATGTGGCACTTTACTGTCGGCTGGTGCAGGATATTTTTCCCGAGGAAGTAATCGGGGATGATGAATCCCTTCGGAAAAATGAAGTCGAGGACACGCATTTTCGCCTTGGGTTTGTACTTGATCCATTTCATGTGGTCCTTACGGAAGTTGTACAGGACCGGGATGTCGTGTTTTTCGAAGCAGATGTCGTATTTGTTAAGCTGCTCGCCTTTTTTCGCGCGAGTTACGACTGTCTCGTTCTGGACGCAGACAATATCCGTGTTACCGGCGTCCTGAAGTCCAAGGATGGAGCCTTCCATCTGCCACGGTGTGGTGTTCGATCCGGGGAACGGGTAATGCCACGAAATGTTGTCTTTGAGGATGGTGGTTTTGGTGACGTCGATGTGCTTTTCGATGTCGGCGAGTTTCATCGCCTGACGGTAATCGTCGACGACTGTTTCCGGTGTGGTTTTTATGACTGCTACTTTAGACTGTGTCACAGTTAAAATTACTCCGTACTGCTTTAATGATGCCCCGAATTAGACAGAGAGTATTATACCGTAGGATGTCGAAAGGTCGAAAACGCTAAAATGAGCCGTCAAAATCCCGGCAGGGATTGTCAGGGGCTGTTTTTTATTTATAATGGACGGGTGTGAATATCAGGAACGAAGGGCATGTCGTTCTAACATCGATTTATTCAACATTAGAGAATCATCATTAAGAAACTTAAGTATACCGGACAAATTTATTTAAGATACTAATTGCGTGCCGGTGAAAGGTAATGTAGTAAAGGAATTACCATTGGAAATGGTGTAATCCATGGCATTTACGCAAAAAGAACGGGACAGATACAAAAACGGCTCGGGCAGCGGGGACAGTAACGTCAACGACGGCGGTTATGTCGAGGAAAATCCGTACATCGAAGCCAACGAGAAGGAAGCCGAAAAACTTAATGTCGCGTACTACGGGCATCTCCAGCACCAGAGGGAAGCCCGCGCGAAGACCATCGTATTCTGGACAATCACCCTGATCATCTTACTCGGAATAGGGCCAAGCACGGTTTCGGCAGAATATTGTCCGCGATGTGGGCTGTGGCGAACCAGCAACACAGTCGCGTGGGGAGCCTGGAAATGGCAGACCGCACCGGAGGATTCACCATGGACCGAATGGTATAACAGCCAGAATCCTTTGCCGAAGGACCATCGATGGGTAACAGCCGGAGGCAAGAAGAACGGATTTTTCACGGTGGCGAATTTTCCTTTTGGCGGGACCCCGAGCTGGGAATACCCGGATAACCTCGTGAGCCGTATGAGGGAGTTATCGGATCGAATTACGAGAGGCTACGTTCTTGATATTCCGGACGCGTTGAACAAGGTCCACAACTCGGAGGAATGGGACGCTATCATTCTGCCGCTGACGGTCGGGACAGCGGACGATGCGTTTAATTGGTGGAATGACAATAAGAGGGTGCTGAATGAGTGGGCGGATGATTCAAGCGATTCACCGCTTGCTGAAAATTTCATGGCAATGTCGGAAGCTTATGTTGAAGAGAGGCTTGGTCCGGTAGGAAATGAGATACCGTTGATGTAAAGAGAGCGGGAAGATAAAGAGCCAGTGTTTCTGCGCACGGAAGTGCGTATTTTTTTTTTGCATTTACGAAAATTGCGGATGCGTCGAGAAGTTTTGTGAAAGGAAATATGGTAGTTCTCCACGGGAATCCCGGGGAGACGCATATGGTCAGCGTCTTCCTGCCGGAAGAGATGCCGTAGCGGGATCAGCTTCCCGGCATACCCGGCATGTCTCCCATCACATCGCCTAAGCCTTCCATCATGGCGCTCATGTCGAAGCCGCTGATCTTCCATCCACCAGCTTCCTTTTTTAATTCATATACAAGAAAAGCTGCGTCGCTTGACCATACCCGGGCGGTCTCGCCGTTTATCTCGCTCTCAAGATTCTCCAGAAGATCAGATTTACTTGGCTTATCCTCGCCGAGGTCCGGCATCATATCCTCCATGGCGGAAGCGCCGGCCAAATAGGTGCCGTTGAAGGTATCGGTGCAGTATTTTTTGGCCTTGGTCATATCGCCATCCATTACCGCCATGCTGAAATTTGCCACGACAGATTCCGGAGAGCCTCCTCCACAGGATGGAATGAACAAAGCAAGCGCTAATGGGACAATTAGCAGAATTGAGATGAAAGATTTCTTCATGAGTCTTCCCCTTGAAGAGATGGTTGGTTAATGGCGAAATAATAACACATTTTATTTATTAGTAAAAATATAATTTCAGGATAGATGAATCTGCCTGTGAATCTGAAGGCAATATGATAAAGCTCAACGAAAAGCCAGGGGAGACGCATATGGTCAGTGTTTTTTTGCCGGAAGAGATGCCATAGCGGGATCAGCTTCCCGGCATACCCGGCATGCTGCTAAACGCCTCACTAGAGTCCATTGGTTCTCCCTCAATGTTGAAATGGTAGATTGATGATCGAAATAATAGCAAAAGCCTCTTACACCTGGACCTGGGTGCCATGTCATTGAACGATTCATTACATACTGATAACATCGTCCGGTGCAAATGGACAGAATTGGGATCGATACCGGCGGGACTTTCACGGATATCGCATGGATATCAAATGGCGCACTTAAGACAGCCAAAGTGCCTTCGACTCCGGACAATCCCGCTCGCGCAGTTTTAAACGGGATTGAAAAAGTGGGTGAAAGTTTCAATTTGCTATGTCACGGTACGACAGTGGGGACAAACGCGATATTGTCACGGTCGGGTGGAATGGCGGGGATGGTTGTAAGTAAGGGATTTGCCGATGTTCTGGAACTTGGAAGAGGAGACAGGAAGAATCTGTATTCATTGAATCCGCGACGGCATGTTCCATTAATCGAAAGAGAAAATATATTTGAAATTAATCTTAGACTCGATAAGTCGGGGACGGCAATATTGTCACCGGGTGAATCTGAGATTGAAAAGATCGCAGAAGAACTGAAAAAGACGGGAATGAAAAGTGTTGCTGTCGGGATGATTCATTCAGGCCAATTTCCCGATGAAGAAATCAGTTTGGGCCAAAAATTATCTGAACTCACCGGATTGAATGTGTTCACATCCAGCGCGTTGACATCTTATCCGCGAGAGTATGAGCGATGGTCGCTTGCGTCGATCGCGGCTTACCTGTCCCCTGTCCTGGACAGTTACATCAGAAATTTATCCGGCGAGATCAAATCCAATTTCGCGCTGATGAATTCATCGGGCGGGCTGATTTCGGGCGAATCCGCGAATCGAAATCCGGCAGCATGTGTGCTCTCTGGACCTGCAGGGGGGGCGTACGCGGCAAGATTGACCGGGCGCGGCAGGGTACTCGCACTCGATATGGGGGGCACGTCGACAGATGTAACAATGATAACTGGCAATCTTCCGCGCACCCGCGAAAGTGAGATCGACGGGATCCCGTACCCGATGCCTGCTATGGATATACACACGATCGGCGCCGGGGGCGGATCGATCGTTAAAATCGATTCGGGAGGAATGCTGAAACTGGGACCTGGAAGCGCGGGGGCTGATCCCGGACCGGCATGCTATGGAAATGGCGGACCGCTGACACTTACCGATATCGCTATGCTGTCCGGGAGGATCGTCAAGTCTAAATTCCTTGGCGGGAAAATGAGCCTGGATGAGCGCCTGTCGGAAAGGGCATTCAGCGAAGTTTGTCCGGACGGGATGAAAAGGGAAGATTTCCTGGAAGGGGTGATCGAGCTTACGAAAATTCATCTTGTCGGAGCGCTCAGGAAAATTTCCGTAGCAAGAGGGATCGACCCGTCGAGAAGCGACAAGCCGTTTACGCTGGTGCCGTTTGGAGGCGCCGGGGCGGTGTTCGCTGTCGAATGCGCGAGAGAATTGGGAATAAGAGAAGTGATTCATCCATGCGCGGCAGGAGTATATTCCGCGGTTGGATTACTGGCAGCTCCGATCTCCGTTGAGAAGGAAAGGGCGCTTCTTGTTCAGGTTGACGGATCGAATGAAATTTTGAATTCAGTCGTTGAAAATCTGAAGAGCGATGTTGAAGACGAATTATCTGAATGGGGGGAAACAGGCTCGACAGAATTCTCAGTGACATGTGAATGCAGGTATGTTGGACAATCGCATGCGCTTGAGATTGAGCTGGTTAACCCGGAAGATCTGAAAATCAGGTACAAGAAAGCGTACGCGGAGCGATACACGTATCTTCACTCAGGCACGCCAGTTGAACTTGTAACAGTAAGAGTTCGAGGTGAAATAGCGGCACCACCGATCAATTTCCCTGAATTAACAAATGGAAATCGAAACCTGGAATCGTCGAAAATTGCCACACAGGAAATTTTCATCGATAAAAATTATGTCGACTGCCCGGTATATGACAGATACCTGCTTCCGGTGGGTGAAAGGATAAATGGTCCCGGAATAATCGCCGATGATTATTCGACTGTATATCTTCCACCGGATTGCAGCGCATCGATGAATTCGTCGGGACACCTGGAGATCGATATTGAATGAATAGCGTCAGTCCGGTAGAAACAGGAGTATTCCACGCGCTTTCAAAATCCATTCTCGAGGAGATGGGCGAAGCGCTGTGCCACGGCGCGTTCAGCCAGAACATCAAGGAAAGGCGGGATTATTCGTGCGCGTTATTTAACAGTTCGTGTGAATTGATAGCCGGAGCGAATCACATCCCGGTGCATCTGGGAAGCATGGATACATCCTGCCGGGCAGCGATTGACAATGTCCGGATGAATCCCGGCGACGCGGTCGTATTGAACGATCCATTTTCCGGAGGGACGCATCTTCCGGACATAACCGTCATATTCCCATTTTTTCATGACCCGAATTCCGCCCCGTCGTTTTATCTCGGGGTCAGGGCTCACCATTCCGATGTCGGGGGGATAGCTCCGGGAAGCCTACCACTTTCGAAATACCTGTCTGAGGAAGGAATCATCATCAAACCGGTGAAAATTATCGAGGGCGGAAATATCAGGGAGGATGTACTTGCTGAAATCAGGAATGCATCGAGGCAGCCCGAAGAGCGGAACGGCGACCTTCGCGCGCAGGTAGCGTCGGGTGCTACAGGATTGAAGCGCCTGACTGAGCTTGCGAGCAGCCGGGGCATCGGCCGGATAATTAATGAAGCCGACGCGCTTCTCGATCACAGTGAAAAGATACTTACATCATTCCTGGACTCAAAACCGGAAAGTAAGGGGACAGGAGTCGCCTTGATGGACTCAATTCCCGGAGAGCCGGGAGTGAAAATACATTGCGAAATTTCGCTTTCCAATTCAAAACTAAAGGTCGATCTTTCGGAATCGTCCGATCAGCATCCGGGATGCCTGAACGCGAATGAAGCGATAACGCGGTCAGCGGTACTGTATGCATTGAGGTTATTTCTTCCGGCCGACACACCATCTACCTCAGGGCTGCTGCGTCCGGTAGAAATTCTAATCCGGGATGGAAGCGTGCTGAAGCCGTCGGATGGCGCGGCGGTTGCCGGAGGGAATGTAGAGACAAGCCAGGCGATTGTCGAGGCGCTTCTCAAGGCTTTGGGAAATATTGGATGGGAGAGCGCTGCGTCGAGCCAGTCGACAATGAACAACGTACTTTTCGGAAACGGGAACTTCAGTTTTTACGAGACAATCGGCGGGGGTGCGGGAGCGTCGGATGGCTGCAATGGCGCGAGCGGGATCCAGACGCACATGACCAACACCCGCAGTACACCGGTTGAATCCATAGAGAGGGAATATCCGCTCAGGATTGTCCGGTACATGGTTCGTGAAAATTCCGGCGGAGGCGGGCTGTTTTATGGCGGAAATGGCGTGGTAAGAGAATTTGAGATACTGGAAGATTGCGAGTGCACCGTATTGAGTAATCACAGGGAGGCAGGGGTCGAGGGAATGAATGGCGGGGGAAATGGGAAGGCAGGAAAAAACCTGTTGGTCAGGGAAGGAGTCGAGTTGGAGTTGGATTCAAGGGTGATGATGGAATTAAGGGAAGGGGATAAACTGAGGATAGAAACACCGGGTGGTGGAGGATATGGAAGCGATGCGGAAAATAAGAAGTAAAAACGCCCCCGGTGATGAAGGCGTTATTGTCGGAAAATAGTATGACAGTTTCCGGCGATAGAGGGTATGACGCTTATCGTTTTTAATCGATCAGTCGCGGTGTTGACCGGATGCCCCAATCTTCAGGATTAGGAACCGGGTCCGGGTGCAGGTAATCGTTGACGTTGATTCCCGGGATAAAATATCCGACAATCCAGTCGCCATCGTTATTGGGATTGCCGTCGCCATTAACATCGCCCTGTTCCTCTTCGGTAAGAATCCAGAAAGGCGCGAATCCGTCAACAACCGCCCGGCCATTATCCCATTTAGCGCCATTGAGGTAATCCTGTGAAGTATATTCATCCTGCCGGTTCACATTTATCAGGTGAACGATAGGCACAAGCACAACACGGCTATCGTATTTATCGTATTCGGGGTCAAAATCCTGCCATAGTGAAGGCTCAAGACCAAGGCGCTGTTCGCGTCCCTGCGAGAACGGACCGTCCATATTTCCTGTTTCAGTCAGAACGGTATCGCCGATCTGAATATCACCTTCATATCCAAATATCATGTTCTGCTTAAGAGTGTTTCCGCCGCTAGCTCCGAGAGACAGCGCACCGCGCCAGCCATTGGCAGACTTATTCCCTGCTGGCGCCGGCGGTACAGGTGAACAGGTTCCATTAGACCAATGCTCAACCATCGTGTTAGGTTCGCCGTAGCCGATGATGATCGGGGTGCCGTAATTCGCTGACGTCAGATCGTCGCACGGGTCGTTGTTGAAGTCCGGGTTGATGAGTCCGAAGGGCCAGATGTGGGCTCTGAGTCCGCCGATCTCCATTGGAGCGATGGCGGTAGCGTCGACACGGACGTGCATCGTATCGCGTCCGAAGATCCTCATGAACATGGTCGGGACATCCTCTGTCAATTCGACCGTAAATGTCTCATCGACAAGGTTTGCCGAGCAGGTAATAGAGTCGCAGCCATCGAAGTTGCTGTTGACGAGCTCGCGGGCTTTGAAATCAGCCATAGTCTCATCGTCAAGCCAGTGGCATCCGGCCAGCGCACCGGCGTCGGCGGCTCTCTGTAACTCTGTACGTGTCCAGACTCCCATTCCCCAGTCTAGCACGAGTCCAGTCATGCCGACCAGTACGGGAACCGTGATCGCGAAAAGAACGAGAGTGTTACCCTTCTCGCGGATTCTTCCAAAGAAACTCGTTAAATTCATTTTTTTCCTCAATACCTCGAACAATTTAGAAACGCTGTGATAAACCCTGCTATCCAGTCACCAAATTAGATGCAACAACTATTGAATCTCATAAAAATTTCAATGAATGCCGCTCGTTAGACTGCCCGGAACAGAAAATCAGACAGTGGAACCAACTCATGATGTTCAGCAATGGTTTAATTGACTACCTGGTCAAGGGGACGCCTTTTACCCGGAACCAACCGATCCACACGGAAATTATTTCATAATATAATAAAAATGGCAAGATATAAAAAGGTATATATGGATATTTGGCAACCGGGGCTAATGCTGCGGCTTATCAGATTGTCATGTTACCACGGTGAAGCGGATGTATTGGCACCATCCTTACGGATGGGCCTATGAAAGTCGGGTCCAGGCACGTAGGCCCAGGTGTTAACCTGGGGCTAATGCTGCGGCTTATCAGATTGTCATGTTTCCACGGAGAAGCGGATGCATTAGCGCCATCCTTACGGATGGGCCTATGAAAGTTGGGTCCAGGCACGTAGGCCCAGGTGTAAACCTGGGGCTAATGTTGCGGCTTATCAGATTGTCATGTTACCACGGTGAAGCGGAAGCATTAGCGCCATCCTTACGGATGGGCCTATGAAAGTCGGGTCCAGGCACGTAGGCCCAGGTGTTAACCTGGGGCTAATGCTGCGGCTTTTGCGATAGTCATGTTTCCACGGGGAAGCGGATGCATTAGCGCCATCCTTACGGATGGGCCTAGACTCAATTATTTTTTAATAACTTGAATTTTCCTGTCAGTTTTAATGCCTCAGATACGTACTACTTATAAAAAGCTAAATATAAGGAGTAGGTTGATGAGTAAGAATCAACATTTCTCAAAATACCCAATGGCATACCACATCACTTTTTCATGCTACGGAAAAGTAATGCATGGTCGCGAAAAATACTCTCGCTACCGAACAGGTGTCGCTCACAGCGAATACCAGGCTGGAAATAAACCAGGAATAGCATCACATGAAGAATCTCTGATGACCCAGCCTGCCTATAAAATGGATGAATCACGTAGAAAAATCGTTCTGAAAGCTATAATTGAAGTATGTGAGTACAGGAAATGGAGATTGTTCGCAGTTCATGTGAGGTCAAACCATGTTCATGTTGTGGTTCAGGCGGCTACTGATCCATCCAATATCCTGAGAGATTTCAAGGCATATTCAAGCCGGCATTTGAACCTCGCTGGATTCGAAAATAATCATAGAAAACGATGGGCACGACATGGAAGTACGATGTATAAATGGACATTTGAAGAGGTAAAGAATGCGGTTGATTATGTGTTACATAAACAAGGAGAGCCAATGGAATTTTATAATGGCACCTAGGCCCAGGTGTTAACCTGGGGCTAATGTTGCGGCTTATCGGATTGTCATGTTACCACGGTGAAGCGGATGCATTGGCGCCATCCTTACGGATGGGCCTATGAAAGTTGGGTCCAGGCACCTAGGCCCAGGTGTTAACCCGGGGCTAATGTTGCGGCTTAACGGATGGGCCTATGAAAGTCGGGTCCCGGCACCTAGGCCCAGGTGTTAACCTGGGGCTAATGCTGCGGCTTATCGGATTGTCATGTTACCACGGTGAAGCGGATGCATTGGCGCCATCCTTACGGATGAGCCTATGTACACATAATTTGAATAAATAAAGCAGGCGCCCCCGTGAGGAGGCGCCGCAAAGTAAGACAGGAGGAGATGCAATTCAAAATTGTCCCAATATCGTCTATGGAGTCCCAATATTTATTACGACGCTTCAGTGCACAATTAGTCGATCAGCCTGCTGGTTGAGTAAACACCCCATTCCTCCGTAGACTGATTTTCTTCGGGAGGAAGGTAGTTGTTTATCTCGACTCCGGGTATGTACAACCCGACAATCCAGTCAGGATCGTTGGCATTGCCATCACCGTCAACATCGCCCTGTTCAGATGTCGTCAGGATGAAAAATGGAGCCCATCCGTCGACAACCACTTCCGACTGATCCCAGTCCGCTCCATTATTCCAGTCCTGTACCGTAAAGGTATCGTTTCTGGAAGTGTTGATCAGGTGGACAATGGGAACGAGGACAACTCTCGATTCCAGAGTGTCGGTATCGATGTCGAATTCGCCCCATGGCAGTGGCTCAGATCCAAGCAGGGCGTCCCTGCCCTGTGTGATAGGACCAGAGATATTACCGGTCTCAGTGGGAACAACATCATCCAGCTTCATTTCCCCGGGCCAGCCGTTTATCATGTTTTCTTTCAGGTCTGAACCACCACCACCTTCGTGGTAAGTTCCGTCCTGATTGAGGCCTAATGCCCCTCGCCAACCATTACCATTACCAACCCCGTTACCGGGATTTGGAGGTACGGCTCCACAGTCATTAGCCCAATCGGCGACAATGACGTTATTCTCACCGTATCCGATAATGTACGGACGTCCCCAGTTACTTGGAACCAGGTCGTCGCATGGGCTGCTATTCAGGTCGGGATTTATAATGGCGAATGGAAATCCGCCGCCGCGAAGACCACCAATCGGCTGAGGTCCTAATGCTGTCGCGGAAACGCCGACTTCCATGTTTTCCCGTCCGAAGATCCTCATGAATAATGTGGGAACGGTCTCGTTAAGCTGAACCGTGTAGGTTTCCTGGGCCGCATCGGCAGTATAAGTAGCGCCATCAGGCCCGTCAAAATTTGCCTGAACGCTTTTAAATGCCTGGTAATCAGCCATTGTCTGGCTGTCTTTCATAAATGAGCATCCCGATAACGCGCCGGCATCAGCCGCACGCTGCAGTTCAGTGCGGGTCCAGACACCACGTCCCCAGTCGAGGACCAGTCCTGTCGCACCTACAGCAACCGGGATCGCTATCGCAAAAAGGACAAGGGTATTACCCTTTTCCCTTAATTTTTTGAACAGATTCATAAGCGTCATAATTTACCCTCCAACCGGTTATACATATAACCCGAAATAAATTCACTTACTCGATCAGGAACTCGGATTCCGAGGTCAGATCGAGAGGTGAAAATCCTGATATGAAGTTGCCAACAGGCGTAAGCATGGGTATGTCGATCATCTCGACCATAACCGCTATTTTGTTCTCGGGAGTCCGGTCGCTATTGTCGTCACAGACTCCTCCGCCGGGCAATCTCACTTCGATGGTGATATCGTCAACTGAAAGCCCCATATCTGTAGAAGCCATCATGGTATCGATGATTTCTTCACATGTTTCGCCAACCGCGCCACGCCTCGCTCCCTCACGGGTGGCGTTATCGAGCTGGATCTGCTGGTGCAGAACCCATCCGAAATCGACCATTCCCATAAAGAGAAAGATTAGAATTGGCGCAACAAGGGCGAATTCGAGCAGGTTCTGCCCTCTCTCGTCCCTGTTTCTGAATATTTTAAAAGTATTTTTCCTGGTCATAGGACACCTCCATTGCTAATCAGTGCTTCCTGTCTTAGATGCCAGAATCTTATATTTTCGTAAATAAACACAAAATGGGCTCTTCGGCACTATGTCCGGAGCCCTCTAAGACCTGTGGAAAGGGTTAACTTTCGGGCAACCGGACTATCTACGAGAGATTCCTGGCTTTGCGAACCCGCCTCGCGACGGGAGTGCCTTTATCCATCGGAAAACCTTCTCCGACAGTGTGAGTATACCATATTATATTGTATCTGGCAAGATATATGACGATATAATAAAAAATAAAAAGTGGTCCGCCGTGGGAGACGGCGGACCGGTCCTGAAATGGGTTAGATGGCTAGTGATATGAAAATTTAATCTGTTTAACCGGTCTTTAAGCAAGTATATCCAGGAGCGATTCCGAGACCTTGATAGACACTTTCGCGACAGCTGCACCGGCACTCGCCTCGATCTTCGACTGCTGGATCAGCAGGACCGCGTCGATGATATCGCCGTCGTTTATTTGTTTTGTCGCTTCCAGGAGCTTCAGATTAGCGCTGTTTATTGACTGGACAGCCTGGTTAAGCGCCGCCACCTGCGCTCCCGGGTTTATTCCATAGATACTCATACCGGCCCACCTTCCTTCTATGAAATTATTCGTCAGGATGGGATGAATCTTGAGGAAACAGGCATGAAAAAATTGGTACCTGAGCCCACACGGCAGGCGCCGTTGAAGAAGTCTTTGATTTGAAGTACGGGTGCCGACGACAACCCGGTGTCAGATCTCGCTGGTTAATCTCTATTCTCACTTGAGGTTGTCAGCGGCACCAGGACTTATTTCGTTAAGTTTGGACTTTTTCAACAGATCCGTCAGCGTGGCGCTAATGAATTGGCGCATATAGTTATGGGTATATTCAGGAATGTGTTGAGATTAGCTCCAGGTTGACACCTGGGCTCAGGATCTCAAATTCATGGGGAATTATGTTATTTAATCAATCTGTTACTTCTTCGTTATCGCTTTATTGATCATCGCGTCAATACTGAAATTTCCCGCGCCTGCAAATATTAACGACATTGCAGGGACCCCGTAGAGTAAAGCTTTTTCGCCAGCTCCAAGAACATCGTCGCCATGAGACTTCGCGACGGCCGTCAGCATCATGATAAGTAGCGCCACCGCTGCAGGACGAGTTAAAAAGCCCAGAGCGATAAAAATACCTCCGAGGAATTCAGTAAGCGCTGCCAGCCACGCCCACAGCAACGGAACGGGCAAGCCCCATCCCGCGATATTCTCAGCCATCCCCTCGACTCCTCCTGTTACCTTGCCTTTACCATGAAGATAGGCTATCCCAAACCCGATAAGTACTCTCAGGATCAAAAGTCCGACATCGATGGCACGTGGATTTCTGGACGTCATCCATCTGAAAATTTCTTTCATTATTAAAAAATCTCCTGTGAAAAATAAATTAATTTAGTTTTAGATTTGTTTATTTAACCACATAAACGCGAAAATGAAAAACGTTAATCCGACAATGCCTTTTATTATCGGGTTCATCTTACGGATTGATGGCGGAAATCCACGCACAAACAGGGTTGTGTGTGATACATTTACGGAATTCCGGAAAGCTCGAACAGCACGCTCCCGAACCGGGCCCGCGAACTGTTATTGAGAAATAAATGTCAGAAGCTCCATCAATCGAAAATAGCAGGACTCTGTCTTCATATGCCAGCCTCATAGTCCGAAACCGAAATTTCCGGCTCTTATGGACCGGCCAGATAATCAGCCTACTTGGCGACTGGTTCAATCTGGTAGCGACAACTACACTCACATACAAATTAACGGGATCGGCGGAAGGCATCGGTTACCTGTTTGTGGTACGTGCGCTCGCGCCATTTCTTATCAGCCCGGTTGCGGGGGTAGTTGCGGACAGGTACAACCGCCGGAGGATCCTGATAGGGACAGATATTATTCGCGCGCTTATCGTTTTCGGATTTTTTCTGATTCAAGACTCGTCGCATATCTGGATCCTGTTTGTACTGCTTGGGCTTCTCCATGGCACCAGTGGATTTTTCATTCCGGCATATAACGCGATGCTTCCGGAAATAGTCGAACAGAAAGACCTCGGTACAGCGAACGCGTTATCGTCGGTGACATGGTCGGTGATGTACTCACTCGGAATGGCGCTTGGAGGGCTGGTCGCGGGCTTGTTCGGATTGCACACCTCGTATACGGTCGATGCGCTGTCGTTTATCTTATCGGCAATAATTATCTATCGTATTTTATACCTGCCGTCGGAAAAGGATGTGGCTGATGGACGTACATTCTCAGACGGTGTCAGGCAGCATTTAGATGGATTGAAATACCTCGCAGGAAAGCTTGATATTCTGAACATTTCCCTGAGTAAAGCGGTTATCTATCTTTCCACCATGGGCGGAATTCCTGTCGTAATAGTGGCGATCTCTGAAAAAATATTCAGTATGGGAGAGGGGGGAGCGATAAGTACAGGGATCATGTTCTCAGTATGGGGGATCGGATCCGGGGTCGGACCGATAATGGCAAGGCGATTCACCGGGGATAATCATGAATTAATGAGAAAGCTGGTAGCTGCCAGTTACGTGTGTATCGCCCTGGGGACCGCGCTTGCGGGATTTCACTCAATCTTTGTTCTTGTATTTGCCGGCCTGTTCATCAATGGTTTCGGGATCGGAGTGGTATGGGTGTTTACCACTCAGCTTCTGATGCAGCTCGTTCCAAACGAGGTCAGGGGACGCATATTCGCGGCTGAATTCGCGTTCTTCACAGTCGGCTACGCTATCTGTGCGGCAATGACAGGATGGATGACCGAGAACCTTGGGCTTCAGATCAGCGGCACACTATGGATACTTTCGTCGATGGTAATTGTCCCATTCACGGTATGGATACTTGCCAACAAATTCTTCCCGCATGAAAAAGTGGTTGAAAATAAATGAGAAACCGGATTTTCCTGCCTAATTTCCGATATCTCATGATATTATTTAACCGAGGAAATGACCCAGCTCGAAAAGAGAACTGAATCGGGCGCCGGCAGCGAATGGCGAATACGTATCGCTGTACCCGCCGACGCGAGGAAGATTGTAGATTATCTCAGGGAGATACTTCTCGACAGGCAGTCGTCGATCGCGGACCAGGACGAGATGGTGCTCGACGTAATGACCGAGAGGGAGCACCTGCGACGGATCCTCGATAATCCACTCTCGACAGTTTTTGTAGCTGAGTCGGACGGCCAGATTATTGGATTTCTCACATGCGAGTGCGGGCGCAGGAGAAAAATTCGCCACACCGCGGAGATCGGGATGAGTGTGCACAGGGAATACAGGAGGCAGGGAATCGGTACCGAATTATTGAGGGTAGCGGAATCGTGGGCAAAAGAGACGGGTCGGATCCGGAAACTAACATTGAACGTATTCGCGACAAATGGCCCGGCGATCAATTTGTACAGGAAGAATGGATTTGAGTACGAGGGATTGCTGGTTGACCAGATATGTCTGGACGGGTTGTACCTGGATTTGATATTGATGGGAAAGCATTTGATCGGGTAGAGGGCATATTATAGTAAACACCTAAACTAAAGTAATCATTTACTCGAAAGATAATCATAATTCCATTATATTCTCCAATATTTTTAATCTTGAGGCAGTAAACAAGTAGTTATTATTAAAAATAATACTATTGATTTATATGATTTGCCAATATCCGCAAATAAAGTGGTTCTGGAAATGGCGTAGGGAAGCCTGCTGTTGTGATCACTGTTATTATAATATTGAATTTAATAATGATAATTTCCTTACGTAATTCAACATAGTTATTAGTCAGTTGCCAGCATAAGGGTAATTCAAACTCAAAAAAATAAGATATTCATTATATTCGTCACGCTTTAAACCAGCAATTTGACGCCTGTTCCTGGTATAAGGGGTTGAGTTGGTCAACCGTGGGGTAAGTGATGGGGTCATTTGTGATGCTGAATAATCACCTGAACTGATCAATCCGGGGGGATGTAAAAAAAAATTCAAAAAAAGCTGAATTCCGGTTCAAAAACGTTTTACTGATCGCGACATTATTATGAGGCCAGGGATAGAACCATGCAGCATTTTTGGTTCAGAGCCTCATTTTTTTTATTTATTAGAGTTAAGCGTAGAGGTATATCATGTCCGGTAACCCCCGACCATTGTCAAGGGACATCAACGTGCATTTAGTTGCCGCGCGCGACTGGATTGGCCGAGCCGAAAAGCAATTTTCGGACGGGCAGGGAATCCTCGCGTCGTCGACTCTCCTTCTCGCACAGGCTGAGCTCAAAATTGTTGTGGAGCGGACCGCGTTGACTGTCGCTCCGATGCGAAAAGAATCCAAAACTGCGAAAAAAGCGGTATTACCGATCCGGCAGCTCGTAACGGTCGGGGCTATGGCAGCGTGCCTGGTAATAGGACTGGCGTTAGGGAAATTTACTGTAGTCGCACCTGCGGTAGAAATTCCTGATTCTGTTAATCAGTCGATGTTAGCTGAAAATACTTCGGTGCCGGAAGCAGGAAATGATACCGGTTCAATTCCGAACTTTTCGATATTGCCTGAATTAACCAATGATATAAGTAATGAGGATCCAATCCTGCTTGCCGGAGCGGATCCTTCAGCCGAGACTCCGGTAACCAATGATCATCCTGCATTCACCAATACGGTTTATTCCCCTCCGGCAGTTTCCCGGGTGCCTGATACCATGGAACCTGTGGATACCGCTGCCGATGAGCCTGCGGTGATTATTACCGCAGACGAGCCCGATATGGCGTCGACTGAACATGTCCGTGGCGGGGAAAAGGTGGACTCAGACAAGATATCGCTGAATGTCGTAAGGTCGTTGTCCGAGAGGATTCTTGGAGAGCACACTGAATGAGAATCGCGTTAAATTCTGCTGGAATGACAGGCTTTAAAAATGGTAGGCTGCACGGCTTACACGGTGAAATTGGCTCGCGGCGCTATTCGCATGCCTGTTTCCGATGTGTAAATACGTGGAGGACCTACGAGGTTGGAGCAAATGCATAGCCGAAAACTGATCATTCCGGTTACTATGATCCTGTTCGCATGGGGATTGGTATTCCCGGCGATGTCGTTCGCACAGGACGACGATCTGATGATTACCGCGATCGAGATTCGCGGAAACGAGGTTGTCACCGACCAGGAAATACTGTCGGCGATGACCGGAAGAGCGGGCACGACATTCAGTTTAAACACGCTGAGTGCCGATCTTTCCGCAATAGAGGCTCTTGGATGGTTCGCGGCCGAGCCCGAGCATATACTTGAGCCATTCGAGAGCGGTGTCAAGATAATAATCATCGTCCTCGAGAACCCGACCTTTGTCGGGGTGAACATAACGCAGGAAGGTCCCGGGATTTACGCGCCGGGAGAACTTTCGATCCTGTTCAACATCGAAGCCGGCGGTGTAATCAATAATAATGCGGTAACCACCGGTGTAAATGCGATTGAAAGGCGATATCGCGAAGACGGATATACCGCTGCGACGATAACCGATGTGGATGTGTCGGATGACGGCATAATTTACATCGTGCTGAACGAAGGTGTCATAGGCGATATCGTTATCGAGGGAAATACCAAAACCAAAACATACGTGATCATGCGTGAAATACGCACCGAGATAGGTACGGTATTCAACGCGGTGACTTTCCGTCGCGACCTCGAGCGAATTTACAACCTGCAGTTGTTTGAGGATATCCGTCCTGAGATCGAATTAAATGAAAATCGTGAGGTCGTACTTAAGATAAACGTCACGGAATCGAGAACCGGTCAGATCGGTTTTGGAGCCGGGTATTCGTCGAACGAAGGATTCCTTGGAACGATTTCATATGCCGAGAGAAACTTCCGCGGACGTGGTCAGCAGTTGCAGGCACTCGGGCAGATCGGCGGTCCGAGCCCGGATTTTCAGTTCACATTCGCAAATCCCGTAATAGATAATCATCGAACGAGTTTTAATATTGATATATTCAGCCTTAATGAGTCTGACAGGATCCGTAATCCTGACGATCCCGACCTTCTGACGAGATTCGAGTTGAAGCGAACAGGGGGTTCGATCGGTGTGGTCCGGCCTACATCTGAAAATGTAACGATCGCGCTTACACTGAAATTCCTTGAAGGCAATGTGACATTCCTTGACGAGGACGGAAATGTACTTGCCCCTGAGGATGTTCCCGAGCTTGACGAATCGGTGTGGCTAAGGAACGGACTGGTGGATGGCGCGGCTAATTCGCTGACGACAAAGATCGCCCATGATACACGCGATTTCACACTTGATCCGACACGTGGACAGGTCGCAAGTGCCGAATTGTCAATGTTCGGACAGTTTCTCGGCGGAGATTTCGATGCGTTCAAGTACATTCTCGAGTACAAGAATTTTTACCCGTTATCGAGTCCGCCCCAGGATGTGTCCGACCTGTCTCCAAGGCAGTTTCACAGCAGCCATGTCCTTGCCTTCAGGGTTCTTTACGGCGGTTCGACCGGGGACCTTCCGATATTCGAGCGATTCGAGATCGGCGGGCAGAATTCGGTGAGAGGAACCAAGGAGACTGCCCAGTCGGGAGACACAGCAATCCTGTTTAACGGCGAATACCGATTTCCACTTGGAGGAAATCTGGGCGGAGCGGTATTTTTCGATGCCGGCACCGCTGCCGAGCCGGGCAGCAGCCTGAATTTCAGCAATCTGCTTACCACAGTGGGACTCGGCGTAAGGTACAGGATCTCATTCTTCGGAGTGGCACCGATAAGGCTGGATTACGGGTTTGATTTTGAAAATAATGACAGCCAGATAGTTTTCGGTTTCGGGCATTTGTTCTGAACCCGTCAACCGGCGTTGAATTAGAGCGTATAATTTAATGATTGGGAATCGTAACAAACGGAGGAGAGATGGCGGTCGCGGATATATCCGCCGGGTAAATGTCCTCTCTTTAGCGATTCTCCTGCTTGTATTATCCAACCCTTACAATTCTGATGCTATAGGCGCAGATATTTCGGTTACAATCTTCAGTACTCCCGGAATTCCGCGTGCGGTCGAAGCCGAGCTCAAATCGCTGTTTGAGGAGACCCTGATCGAGGTGCTGGAAGATATCGGCCAGTCCAATGTGGAGCTGGACCAGAATCTTCCGGAGATCGCAGACGCGATAAAATCCGGCATCAATCTTGTAATAGAGCCACGCGGGTACTCCGTATACAACCTGGATCTGATAGTGGCGCCTGAATCGCTTCAGGCCGATTTTTATGTGCATCCGTACGGATGGACCGAAACAGATCCCCACGCTGTGTCTGAAATTGAGATTAACCTTAGTGAAGAAGGCCTGAACCAGTTCTGGTACGAAGAGTACCTGGTCCGGCTGGACAATTTCCGGGGGGACCTGGAAAGCAACCTCTATGACAGTTTGATCGGGCTCCCGACATTCGCTTCATTGCCGGACTGGTCGAGAGACCTGACTATAAACAGCGCGCTTCACACGGCATGGGAAGCGGAATACTTCAAACAGATATTCCCATGCTGCGATGTCAGTGTGGATTACATCATCAGCCGGGCAGCAACGGTCACCGTGACGGTGATACCAAGGGACGAGCCCGTCGAGATCGTGCGTCCAAGGATGTACTCCCACACTTTGTACAATGTGATTCTCGACCGGTTCAGGGAGCGAATAGTCGCGGAAGCGGACCGCATCATGATCGGAATGCCAAAGTCGGAAATCGACAATGCGTCGGAGGAAATTGAATCGAGGCTTGTTGAAGTAATAGACAACGACGCGCTTGCCAAAACGCTGAACGCTTATTCGAAAGTGAACATAAATGTCCTCGCTGAAGAGCCCGGGGTGCAGGTTGACGCGATAATAGAGAGTGGGTCGTATCACATGAGCCTGGAGACCTTTGTCGATTTCGGCAATGAGACGAGCGATTCGAGCGAAGTACAGGCGCGGCTGGGATTTCTGCTTTCTAAGTGGGTAGAAGTCCTTGCTAATTTGAATTTTTACACCAATGACTCGGAATTGTACTCGGATGTAGCGATTGGGGTATGGCCATCGTCGGGGACATTCCTCGCGCTTGGCTACGATGTGCGCCGTGACGACGCGAAGTATTTTATCGAGCATTCAATCTCAAATGAGATAAAGATCCGGGGGGAAATTTTCGAAGAGAAAGAAATGAGTGAATACGGCCTGACGTACCAGTTCCAGCAGTACCTGTCCGGTGGAGTTTTCACCAACGGGAACAGCGAGTTCTGGGTCAGGGCGATTTTCTCACTGTGAGGGGTTTCCGAAAACAATTTCACGGAACAGGTGGAGATGACAACAATATGAACGGATACGTAAAGACACTGATACTTGGATCATGCATTGCAGTTGGAGTAATGGTTGGGATGATAATCGCTCCCGTGCGCGCGCAGTCGGCTTTCGCGTCGGTTGGATACATCGATGTCCAGGCCGCGCTTCAGGCTCATCCCGATCTGCAGAACGTTCTCGATCAGATACAGGTTTACGAGGACAGCAGAAAGGAAGAGCTCAACCAGTACACGTCGCAAAGCACACTGACTGCGGAACAGCGCAGTCAGATGATGGAAGATCTGTACAGGATTCAGGCTGAGGTCGACCAGGAGAGAACCCGCCTTACCAATCCATTGATAGATGACATCCTTCAGGCGACCGCGGATGTGGCTGAAGAGTCGCAGTCGATAGAGATAATCCTGGAATCCGGCTCGGTAATGTGGGGCGGACTGAACCTGACTCCACTGGTTATCGATAGAATTAACGGCGGTGGATAGTGAAGAAAAAAAGGTTCGACATATCGAGAATTTTTCTTTACACGATCTTCGTGGCAGCGATTTTCGCGGTTGTCCTGGTCGTGAACCTTCTCGATGTCACCCCGCCGGTTCCCGCGACGGACGATATTGAGGTTGTCAGTCTCGATATCGCGGCTGCAACGGATATCCTCTTGGCTGCTCGCGGCGCGGAGCTTGAGAAGCTTGCCGGGACGCCCGTAGCTGGAGTTTCTTCCAAGACGGGGGTTACCGGTCATGCCGGGTATGAATTCAACAGGATTCAGAATGGATTAATCGACGATATCGAATTCCAGATGCAGTACGCGTCCGGAATATCCGAATCGGGCGGCGGGTCGGCCGAGGGTTTGAACGCGGTACTCGATGAAGCCGATCAGTTGTGGTGGGATAAAGTGGAAGAAGAAACTGCCGTCGCGGAAGATATCCTGACGCGGCTTGCCGAATCGGTACATGACGAGTATCTCAGGCAGAGAGTTTATGACCAGTTGTGGATCACGGTAGGGCGCGATGTCCTGTTTTACCGCGAGGACGATCCGGAACTGCTCGTGCACTCGCAGAAAAAGGATCTTTACCTCCAGGAAAAGACGAATCTGAGGAACGAGATAGCCGCGTTAAGAAATACGGCGAACGAAGAGCTGAAATCGTATCTTGGAATAAGCCCGAACTCGAATAACAACAGGTATTCCACTGCGTACGACAGGTATCAGCTCACGCGCGAAGTCGCGGTTCTCGACCAGTTGGAATCGTACGGCTCAATAAATGAATCGTACATGGCTGAATTGGACGCAATTATCCAGGATTATCTTCACGAATTAGAAACCACCGACGGAGCATCCGGATTTAATGAATCGGAGCTGGGGTTGATCCGGGAAATTGCCGACAGGATCAGGAATATTCACTCTTCGTCGGTTGGTTCGATTCAGGCGCCGGAAATTTCGCCATATGGCGCCGGGGACAATTCGTGGGTCGAAATCGAGGAGTCCAGGCTGGAACTATTTAAAAATGACTGAGACCAGGACATACAAACTGTCGGAATTAGCGGATATCGCTGAAGGCGAAGTACGCGGGAACGCGGATGTCACGATCAGCGGTGTTTGCTCGTATGATTTTCCGAAGCCGGGATATATCGCGCTTGCGCTTGATCCGTCGCCGGAGACTTTCCCCGATGAATTGAACCAGCCGGCGGCTTTGATAGTTGAAAAGCCTGTAGAGTTTCTGAGCATTCCATTCCTTGTGCATAAGAATCCGAGGCTTGCGTTCACAAGAATTCTGCAGAGGATGTACGCGGAGACGGAAGAAGAATCCGGAATTCACCACGATACTTCGATCCATGAAACGGCTGAGATCGATAACACGGCGCTCATAGGGCCTTTCGCGGTGATAGAGGCAAACGCCAGGATCGGTGCCGGAACAAGAGTCGGTGCCGGATCGTATATCGGAAAAAATGTGAGCATCGGTGATAACACCGTGGTGTCTCCGAACGTAACTGTTCTACATGACTGCGTTATCGGGAACAGGTGCATCATTCACCCGGGAACTGTAATCGGGAGCGACGGATTCGGATACACGCCGACGGATGAAAGAAATTACAAGGTCCCTCAGATCGGGAATGTCGTGATCGGCAACGATGTGGAGATCGGGTCCAACTGCAGTGTGGACAGGGCGACACTGGATTCCACGATCATCGAGGACGATGTAAAAATAGACAATCTTGTGCAGGTCGCTCATAACGTCCGCATCGGGAAGCACACGAGGATCGCGGCGCAGGCAGGACTGAGCGGACGGGTGATGGTGGAAGCCAATGTAGTGATCGCCGGACAGGCCGGCTTTCAGAACGGAATAAAAATAGGCGAAGGAAGCATGGTTGGTGGACAGGCGGGGGTTACCAGGCATGTGGCGGCTGGAACAAGGGTGTCCGGGTATCCCGCACGGGACCACAAGAAATCGCTCCAGTTGCTGGCAGCGACTAACAGGCTTCCGGAGTTGATAAAAAAAGTCGAGGAACTGGAAGAGCAAATCAGAAAAATGGGGGAGAAGAAATAAAAAGATGGCAATTCATCCCCGGACAGAGATCGATTCCACGGCGAAGATAGCCGATGATGCTGAAATAGGACCAGGTGTAGTAATTGGTCGAAATGCTTCGATTGAGTCAGGTGTGGAGCTTGGCCCGAATGTAATTATTGGGCCAAATACGACTATTAAAAAGGGAGCGAGAATTTTTCCCGGTGCAATTATCGGGACCGAGCCGCAGGATTACAAGTACGATGGCGCGGAGACAATCTGCGAAGTCGGAGAAGAGTCGGTTATCCGGGAATACTGCACAATCAACCGTGGGACGAAAGCGTCGGGCGCGACAATTATAGGATCGAGAGTTTTCCTGATGAGTTACACGCATATTGCGCATGACTGCAGGGTTGGCAACCATGTCGTGATGGCAAGCGGAGTGGCGATGGGTGGCCATTGCACGATCGAGGATTACGCGACACTCGGTGGCGGAGCCGGACTTCACCAGTTTTTAAGGGTTGGCACCTATGCGATGGTGGGTGGATTCGCGGGTATGCGTAAGGACGCGCCGCCGTACATGCTCACCGCCGGATCGCCGCCCGCGAAGGTACATGGCCTGAACACGATCGGATTAAAGCGCGCGGGCATACCAATCGAGACACGTCAGCTTATTCGGCAGGCGTACAGAATACTCTATCGATCGGGGATAAATTTCCATGACGGCTTGAGCAAGATCGAAAGGGACCTGGACAGGACCCCGGAGATTGAGCACATAATCGAATTTTTCAAAACAAGCAAACGTGGAGTTTCAACCGGAGTAAAGGGCTTTCTTTTAAGGGGAGAAGAGGAAAAGGATGAAAGCGACAGCAATGCTGTCGAAGTATAAAAATGTATTAAATCCCATTGGGATGGGAATAAATCACGCGGCTGCCTGATGTTAATAATAGAAGAATCCGGCAGCTGAAAAGGACATTTGTCATGAGAGTTGGTGTGATAGGTGTAGGGGTAATGGGCAGGAACCACGCGAGGGTTCTCAATGAGATGCCCGGGATCGACCTGGTTGGCGTTTGCGATACAAATCGGCAAACTGCCGACGAGGTCGCGTCCAGTTTCAATTCCATACCTTTCTACAAACCCGGTGAATTATTCTCACAGGGACTGGACGCCGTTCATGTCGTGGTGCCTACCTTCATCCACCACGAGATCGCGTCGACTGTGATCGATCAGGGTATCCATTTACTGATCGAGAAACCGATAGCCGACACTGTCGAGCACGCCCAGGACATCATCCGCAGCGCTAACAATGCCGGAGTGACACTTATGGTCGGGCATATCGAGAGATTCAATCCCGCCATCGGAGAACTTATCAAGCTTATCGGGACCGGACGGCTCGGGAATCTTGTTTCGATCAGCACACTGCGTGTCGCGCCGTACCCGAAGAGAATTGTCGATACCGGCATAATCATCGACCTAGGCTGCCATGATATCGACATCATGTCGTATGTTTCGGGCGAGAAGATAAGGGAAGTTTACTGTACTGCATCCAGCACCATCCATCACTACGAAGACACCGCATCTATTTCACTCTCATTTGAGTCCGGTGGCTCGGGACATATCGAGACATCATGGCTCTCCAACATCAAGGCGCGGAAATTATTCGCGACGTTTGAAGCCGGATTCGTGTTGATTGATTTCATAGACCAGAGCCTGATCGTCTATGACGATAACGCCGCGTATGAAATACCGGTCAAGAGAGCGGAACCGCTTAAAGAAGAGATCGTTGAATTTTACAGCTGCATAAACAATGGAAAAGAGCCACACATAGGCGGCGACGCTTCCGTCCACGCACTCGGAGTGGCACTCGCTGCGGTAACGTCCAGCCAGGTCCATCTTCCAATCAAGATCAAGGGCGAAGGAGCACTCGATTTTCGTCCGGAAATGCTTGCCAAGGGCAAGGATATTTAGCTGAAACAGCATCGCGGCCGCACTGATGGTCAGAAGCGTCAAAAAAATTTCATATCCCGAATAATGCCACTGCCAGCTTCCGACCATAGCCAGCCAGAACAATCATCAACCGGAAAATCTCCCCTGATTCTTTTTTCAACCGGCGACCTGTCCGGGGACATGCACGCGTCGCATCTGCTCCCTAGGCTGCAGGAAGAATGGAGAAACCGGCATCCCGATGCTCCACCATTGAGATTCGCTGCAGCGGGCGCGTCGCACCTCAAGGACGCGGGCGCGGAGATATGGGAAGACACCACATACTGGGGCGCAATGGGGATATTTGAGGGAATCAAAATTCTTCCGCAGCTTCTGGCGGCAAAAAAGCGAATGAAGAAGAGGATTTTCATCGAGAAACCGGACCTGGTGATAACGGTCGATTACCGGTCGTTCAATATGTCGCTTTTGAAGGATGTCAGGACTCATCCGGACGGGGCGAGGCAGAAGACGGCTTATTATATTTCACCTGTACTATGGTGGACCGGGGATAAAAAGACCGCCGAAAGGAAAGCCATCAACGCTGCAGTCGATACCGCTCGCAAAATACCCGGAATGAAAAAATCGGCGAGGGACAGGTTCGACGCCATGTCAGAATTGTGCGACCTCTGCCTTGTCGCTTATCCGTTCAACCTCAACCACTATGAAAATGCGGGAGTGAATTTCAGGTATATCGGGCATCCGTTGATGCCTATTATCAAGGAATATGTTGAAAAGCGGAAATACCTTGAAAAGTACTCGTCCGAGATCGATGGCAAACGCCTGATCTGCATCGCTCCCGGAAGCCGGCTCCACGAACTGAAATATCATATTCCCGTTCTGAGAGAGACGGTAGAGCGCCTGGATAAGAGGTATCCGGACCTGTGGTTCTTCTGCCCGGTGCCGTCGCCAAAGCTCGAGTCGGTTATCAGGGAAGGCTTTGGCAGTGTTTCATCCAGAATATTCTTTGTGCCCGATGATTGCTACGATCTCATGAACGAAGCCGACCTGATGATAGTGAAGTCGGGGACCAGTGTGCAGCTGGCGCTCCTGATGGCTGTCCCGGCAGTAACTTTTTACAAGATCACCAGCGAATGGATGGAAAAGATCGGCAGAAAATTCTTCCAGGATCTCCCGTTCTACGCATTTCCAAACCTGCTGGCAGGACGGGAAGTTGTGAAGGAATTAATCCAGTCGAATTTTAATCTTCCGAACCTTTACGTCGCATGCACCGAGCTTCTTGATGATCCCGCGGTCGCGGGACATATGAGGCAGGAACTCGCGGATATAAGAAGACTCACCATAAAGGACGATCCTCCAGGTGAGTCCGCGAAATTACTTATCGATCTGATCGAGAAAGAATAATCGGTCATCCCTCATGGATGAATGTAACCCTTGAAGACGTGCCGTCCCATACTCCTGAAATGGTGAGCTTCCTGTCGCCATTTATCAGCTGGATATTAAGATTGTCACTCGTGCTGGTATAGGGCTGATCCATATCCCGCTCCCATCCTGAAAGTGCAAGGTAAGAATCAAGGATATCCTGAAGAGCCATGCCGTCCGCCTGGATCTCGACTATCAATCTTGTGGTTTCATCAATTGTTATCGCTGTACCGTTTAATATTTCAAGTCCTTCAATTATTGGAATATCTTCGGGCCAGCCCTCGGGAAGTTTTCCAGGGGAAGTATAGATTTTCTGCCCGCCGTCAGGCGCCATCGTTGAACCGCCGTCGCTGTTCTGGACTACCGTATTGCCGGATTCATCCTCTATTGTGACTGTGGTTGTGTTGTCTTCCGTTTTAACGGTTGAGACCGTTTCGTCGCCGCCAGGAGACTCTACCGGGGTTTCGCCTGTAATGGAATCGGCATCGGACATTCCGGTGTCCGAATCAGTTTCCGTGACGCCTTGTTGCGTATGCGCGGGATCTTCGCCGGGCTCCTTGTTATCGCATGCGAAGGACCCAACGATCAGCGCAACGAACATGGTATAGACTAAGAATTTCACTGCTTTCATCTTCATTTCCTTTTTATAAAGAATTGTACGGGTAACAGATTAGCGCGGGCTTTTGCATTGTCAAGTGTAAATAATGCAGGTTAACCCATTAATCCTGATGGAACTCGAAGAAAAGCAGGCATTAAAAGGAATTGAGCCATTTTCCGGTCGTATACTTGATGTTATAATTAAATATAACTCCCGATTGAACCTTTTGGCTTGACTCCCGACACGTCCCGATGATTGTACTTAGAAATATAATTGCATGGTTCTCCGATTTAGGGGAAGTGACCGACATCATCATGTCGAGATTTCTCCGATTTTTCACAAAGGGCAAAAAATCCAGTGTAGTGGTATGGGACGGGCATCATTATGTGCAGGTTCATGGAATAGCGCTGTTTGTGGACGGTTACGAGTATAACGGGATGGTAGTTCATCATCGCAGCAGGAAAATGAACGATGAAACGCCTGGAAACCTGGTCCTCATGACAAGGGAACACCACAACCTGGTGCACCTGGTCGAGGACAGCTACGATATCGTGGAAAAAAAGGCGATGCGTCCGGATAATATTCAGAAAGGCATCTATCTCGACCTGCCTGAGCATGTGAAGAAGAAGAAGGTCAAGAGGAACTGGGCAGGTTTTTAATGACGTTTTCCCATTATTTCTAAACTTTACAGGATTTGGCGTGTCTGATTTAAGGGCTGGGAGTGAAGTTTACCCGGTCTCTTGATGAGTAATGACGTCTCTTAATGCACGGAGGTAAAGGAATGTTGTTAATTTACATTATCGGTATCGCAATTCTCACAGTTACTGGTGCCGGCCTGGTGGAGGTAGCCATCGAGATGTTCAGGAAGCGGGAAGCCGGATTAGTAATGTTCGACGACCAGGTTTGTACGGACTTTTCGTCGTGGTTTGAAAGAGTCCCGGATTAAAGTTTTCTGTAATGAAACACATGGTTCCCGCATGTCGAGTGCGGGATTTTTTCTTTAGTCAGCTTTCGGGAAGATCGGATTCATTATTACGGTTGACGAATTGTCATTCATTTAATACAATTTTCGGGTAATTCCACATATACAACACAGGAGGCAACACACATGAAGCCGAGAAACTACTTCTTTCCGTTCCTGCTACTGGCACTGATTTTAGGCGTAAGCTGTTCATCAGGCACACCGACCGACCCGGGAATCACACCGGAAGATATCCAGGCGAATCCCGAGCGGCTCCTGACCATGGGACCCAACGATGTCCTCGAGAATCCGGGATGGGACTGCGAGAGAAATTTCGATACCGAAAATTTAATTACCTATCCAGGTGGATACTACCAGTTCAATTCCGATGGAGATATCAACATCAAGATCTTCAACTGCAATGCGTCGAAGACCAAGGTTGAAGTAACATTCGCCTACGATTCATACCCGTATTTAGGCGCGACTGTCCAGGGATGGCAATTCTACAGCCATAAGTACGGCACTATTTTCTGGGGTTCCAACACGACAGAGACTTCGTACGGCGATGTGTACCTTATCACCACGACCGATTCATTCGGATTGTCTGTCGATGAGTCCGGGACTGTTCCGGTAATGAAGGGCGATTTTTCCAGGTTTGTGCGCTACAGGTACACATATCCCGATGGTACCGAGATCGAAGGGGAATTCGAGTGGACCATCGATATCGACGGCACTGAAATTCTCTAGGATTTAACCATTGATTCGATTCCGATGCGGCGACCGTCGGGATCGGAGATTTCTACAACGACAATTTCAGGCGACGGATTATGCGGCTCGGAGACTTCAATTCCGGCGGCGGTTAAAAAGTCCGTCGCTTTTTGTATGTCATCTACACGGAACAGGAGTTCGTCGGGGGATCGCGCGAAATCGTTTAAATTGTAGGGCATGCCGTCCCACGGTCCATGGAGGCACAGGAGGAGGTCGCCGATCTTGAACTCGACCCAGTTTTCGGAGGGAGGGTAAGAGGGGGTGAGATTGAGAAGGTCGCGGTAAAAATGGAGGGACTTCCGGAAGTCTTTGACGAGGAGTACGAGTCGGGTTGTGGATGAGGAGAACATGATAGTTAGTCTATTTTAATGACCTTATGCAATCGGAGATTCGTAATATTCTAGGGGCAATTCTATTTTTTGCCATTGCGGATTTCTTTGCAAGTTCAGTGTATTTTCTATGTAATAACAAGCTAGCCATTCCATGATTGCAAGTGCATGCCAATATCTACCATTATCTGCGACATCATCAGGATTAGCAAAATCTCCGTCTAGGCTTGTGTGTGCGGCAGCAGATCTGCAACTTTCCCATAGGTATCTTCCAATATTTTCATGTATTTTGGCATGTTCCTTAATTTGGTAATGCGCCCATCCTTTGAATGGTGTAAGCTCACCATTTAACACTTGCTCTATAACGTTATTTATATATTGCATAAAAGGTGTACCTTGACTATTTCTTGGCAGTTGAAGCATTAAAATTCTCGAATACTCCACAAATTTAAGAGGGGGACTGTTATTAATAAGTGCATTCCTAAAAATAGCAATAGCAGTAGCTTGGATAGAATTAAGATTGATTTGCAAAGTAGAAAATTTATAATCGCTAAATCGCAAATGGGAATAGCCTTTGTAAATTGACTTTCCTATGTTCATCTTGTATTGACTTTTATTGCCTGATTCACCTGCAATTTCTATTGCTTCAAATTCATTATAAGATAGAAGACTAATTATGCGCCGCAATATATTTCGCGGATGATTAATATCACTCGATTCATCCAATTTCATCCAAAAAGAACTGTATGTAGAATCTGTTTCAGGAGTGTAACCGATATCATAACTATCGTAGTTGAAGATAGTTTCTTCCTTTGGTAATGGCAAAAGAGTTTTAATT
>DASWIV010000147.1:0-5139 GCA_036397475.1 bacterium | reverse complement strand
GGAATCGTAAATGCCGATAACCGGGCATCCGACACGGGTGGCGATATCAATAACTTTCCAGATCTTTTTCGCGTGTTTTTCGCCGAAGCTGCCTCCCATGACAGTGAAGTCCTGGGAGTAGACCATGACCTGTCGCCCGTGGATCGATCCGCGTCCTGTAATGACACCGTCGCCGGGCATCTGTCGCACACCGGGCGCTTCGTTAGCCTGGACAAACGTGTCGAACTCAAAAAATGAGTTCCCGTCTAGGAGAACTTCCAATCGTTCCCTCGCGAGCATTTTGCCCTGGTCTCGCTGGCGTTTCGCGGCTTTATCGCCGCCGCCTTTCATTGCTTCCGCGTAGAGGGAGCGGAATTCCTCCCGTTTTTCCTCCTGGGATTTTGACATTACTTCATTTCCTCCGACGGCTGGACGATCTCGGTGAGGATACCGTGGGTATCTTTCGGATGCAAGAACGCGATGAGCGAGTCGTGCAGTCCGAGGGACGGTTCCTCGGTTGTGAATCGCAGTCCTTTCGATTTCAATTCCCCCATTTTGCCCAGGACATTTTCGGATTCTATAGCCATGTGAGCGATACCCGGACCGCGCTTTTCAAGCTGCTTAGCGGTTCCGGTATCGGGTCCTGAGGGTTCCATCAGCTCGACTTTAATGTTATCGAAGTTGAACACGGCGGTACGTATGCCGTGTTTTTCGAGCGTGACGATCTCGGACGGCGCGAGTCCCCACACTTCGGTGAAGGTAGAGACGGCGGAGTCGAGATTTTCGACCAGTACGGCGATGTGATTAAGCCTGGGCATGGCGCTAGTATAGGTATGGAGGGGTATGGGGTCAATGAGTACCGGCAGTGCTTATGAGGATAATTCAATTTCTATGACCAGTATTATCCCCTGCTCTCCCATTCGCGGCGGGCGAGGATATAGAGGAGGAATGTCAGGAGGACGGTGAAGGCGCAGGAGACGGTGACCAGGCTCCATATTCTTCCGGGGACACCGTAGCCCAGTTTAAGAATTCCGAAATCGAACCAGAGAAACAGGAACATGGGAAGGATGAACCATGAATAGAACAATGTCATGTACGTGGTGCGGTTGCCGGGGTATTTCGACGCCATCCAGAATCCCCACATGAGTGGGATAGTTATAAGTGTGACGGCGTGGATTATTCCGAGCGAGTAAATATAAGTGACTGCGAATTGTGACGGCGGAAGTCCCATTCGGCGTACGTACCATTCGCCGTTATCGGAGAACATGAAGAGGCGATTGGCGGCGCAGCTAAGGTCGATTGTGGAGCCGGAAAGAAATTTCGCGTGGGCGATATCCCATTCGGTTACCGCAAGAAAAATCACGAACAAAAAGAACATTATCCACCACGAGTTCACTACGGCAAGAGCGCGGGCGGAGAAAAGTGTCCGGAAATGTATGGGCGTGTAACGTATGGCAGGGTCGGATGAAATTCCCGCGCCGTGGGCGTACCAGGCCAGTTCAGCGATTGTGATCGATCCGGCAATCAGGATGACCATATTACAGGCTACCCATGTCTGGTTGCTGGAGATTCCCTGGTCGAGATGGATTATTTTAAGGAGAATTCCAAGTCCGCCCATAATCCAAAGTACTATTGAGCGTTTTTTGAATTTTCCGGATGACCAGATATGATGGACTGCGTAGCTGTAGAGCGAATTAAATAGAGATTCGCGACCTTTTTCAGTTTCTGGCATTAAGATTCAGACTGGGTTAATCAACTATAGTTTGCAATTTTTGTATCAGTACTGGTAATTCTTCAGCTGTAGTTTTCCAGACCTGCTCAAAGTTAATATCGAAATAAGTGTGAATCAAGCGATGTCTCATTCCAATAATTGCAGCCCATGGAATATTTTTATGCTGTAGCTGGGTTTCTTTGGATACTTTATTCGCTGCTTCACCAATAATTTCAATGTCTTTCAAAACCGCCAATGCCAATTGCCTGTTGTTATTGAAATCATCCAGGCTTTTACCTTTAATAAAAGAAACTGCTTCTTCAGCAGCTTCGAGCATATGCTTTAACCGGAATTCATCATCCCGCTGCATATTGAACCTCCGCATTTGCAACTACATCATCCCGGAAATACCTGCTCAATTCCTCAGGTGTCCGCATATCGACCGCTCTGCCATTGAGCAGTTCCGAAAGCTCGAGATTTAACTCCGACAATCTGATCAAACCAGGCAAGTGGCCGTCTTCGAATTCGACAAGCACATCAATGTCGCTATCAACATTGAAATCATCACGTAATACTGAACCGAACAGCGCCAGTTTTTTTATATGATTGCGCTGGCAGAATTTGGAAATCTTATCTTTTGGAAATTCGATATCCGGGTGAACCATACATAAATAATATCACAATTCCCGATTGGGATATTCGCCGGTTACTTCCGCGACAAGCAATGTATGCAGGGCTTCCGACTCTTCCTCGCTCAGTGTAGCGGTTCTCGGGTTTTTGCCCGACAGCTTGAACTGAGCGCGACTCCTGACCGTATCGAGGTACTGATCGCGTTCATCACGCGCAAGCTGTTCCCGGCGTTCCCGGGCACGCTTTTCGAGGAATCCATCTTTTCCGCCGGCTACCTTGGGGAAGAGGTAATAAAGCAGCTCAAATTCGCGGTCGGGATAAAGCTCATCCGCGGTGAAATCCTGGGTAGGAGGGAGCGTGTAATCGAACTGGGTAGCATCGTAGCGGATCTCTTCAGGGCTTCCGGTGATTTCTTCGCGGTATTTTGGATCGATATCCACAGGAGTCTGTCCGAATTCTCCACGGACCAGCCGTACATAGTCGGTGATATTGTTCTTCCAGCGTCCGAACTTGACGTTGTTCACAGCCTGCACGCCTACAATCTGGCTGGTTGGAGTAACAAGTGGAACGTATCCACACGCCTGGCGTACGATCGGGATCTCCTTGAGGACATCGCCAAGCCGGTCTTTCATTCCGAATCCCTCGAGCTGAGAATACATATTGGAAAGCATCCCGCCCGGGACCTGCGCAGCGCGGACAGCGTCGTCAGGCGGCGGAAATCCGAGTTTCGCTTCGAGATGGTGCATTGCGCGTGTCGCAAGCTCAATCTCGCCGAATCCAAGGAGGATGACGATATCATCCATCATGGATCCGAGTTCCTCGTCGACCTCGAACGGCTCCGGGATATCCTTAAATGAATCGTAGTCCTTGAGTTCTTTTCTTACCTTTCTAAGGGCACCGTCGATTTCGGCGAACCTGGACGTATCCATTCCATCATCTATACCCAGACGCTTCGCGAACGCATGAAGGAGTTCAACCGACGGGTGTGACGAACCTCCTGCAAACGGCAGGAAGCAGGTGTCGATCATGTCGATGCCGCACATGAGACCGATAACGCTCGTGATGTGTCCGAATCCCGGGGTGCAGTGTGAATGCCACTTGATAGGAATATCGAGGTGATTTTTCAGCGCAGGCATTAGTTCCCACGCAACTTCGGGAGTTGCAAGTCCCGCCATGTCCTTGACAGTCACCATATCAGCGCCGAGTTCTTCGTAGGTTTTGAATTTATCGGTGTAATAAGCGGTGTCGTAGATTGGTCCGGTCGTGTATGAAACCGCCGCGTCGACCAAGCCCTTATATTTTTTCACCGACTTGACCGCGGCTTCCAGGTTATTAGGATCGTTCAAAGCATCGAAGATTCTCATTATATCGAGGCCACGTCCATGAGCTGCCTTGCAGAAAGCCTCGACAATGTCGGGCGGATAAGGGGAATATCCGAAAAGATTGACCCCACGCAGCAATGCTCGCGTATAAGTTTTACCCCTGGCGGCGTCGCAGATCATCTGGAGGCGCTCGAAGGGATTTTCGTCAAGATAGCGAAGGCAGACGTCGAGAGTCGCGCCACCCCATACTTCCAGATCATAGAATCCGCAATCGACTATGTCATAAAGTACACGAGAAATCTGTTCGCCTGTCATGCGGGTAGCAAACAGCGACTGGTGTCCGTCACGCATGGAGAGGTCGTTGAATCGTACCTTCGTACCACTGACTTTTTCTTTTATGGATTCAAGAGTTTTATTTTTAAGTGAATTGTAAGTTTCGTGCAAGTGATTGTAGTTCATGTGTAATTCCTCTGATGGACACGGACAAACAAGTTTGTCCATGCTCCGGGGTTTCGCGATTGGACACGGACAAACAGGTTTGTCCATGCTCCGGGGTTTCGCGATTGGACACGGACAAACAAGTTTGTCCATGCTACAAAAAGCTAATTTATTTTACCACGGCTACAGAACAGGAAGATTCTATTCCAACACCATTATAGCCTGATTTTCCATTACATTTTCCTGCACCTTAACAAGTATTTCTTTTACGGTTCCATCCATATGGGCAAGCACATCGTTCTCCATTTTCATGGCTTCCATCTTGCAGATAACGTCACCCTTATTAACAGAGTCGCCGGGCTCGACAAGGATCTCGCGAATCAACCCCGGAAGATGGGCGGCGACAACCCCCGGACCGGTCGGTCCCGCCGTGGCTGGCGCATCCGCAGCCCCGGCATCGATCGAGCTGGTTCTTTTTTTCTTTTCCTTTTTAGATTCCTGTGAAGTGGAGATGGTCGAGGATCCGGGATTCCCACCGGCGGCATCGTGAATGTTAACCTCGAATTCCCATCCGTCGACATCGACAAGCGCCATGTTGCCGTCGACGCTTTTCACAGTGACGACATAGTCGTTTCCATTCACATTTACGGTGTACTGTCCCATCGTCTAATTACTTAAAAATATCTCCATCGATCAATGGACAACATGTGGTTGGCTACCGTCTGATTTTTCCGCACCTTAATATCCCTGAGTGAATTCGGCCAATTGTCGGGACACGCTGTCCAGCCTTCCGGTTTGCCCCATTCCATATCACGACGCCAATCATTGCGATAATTCACCAGGTATCTGATAGCCGAAATAGCCCATTTGTTGCCATCACCTTTTTCCCCACCCAGGCTCGCAACCTCCATCGACACCGCGATAGCGGCGGCAATCTCTCCATCCTTGATTGTCTTAGGATGATAACTCATGGCGCAAGTTTACAACGGAATATTTCCGTGTTTTTTAGGCGGATTCAGGTCGCGTTTATTTTTGATTGCCTCGAAGGTTCTCAGGAGA
>DASWIV010000146.1:0-9438 GCA_036397475.1 bacterium | reverse complement strand
AAAAAAGCGACGGTTCGATATTCTGGTCGAAACCCAGAACCGGATCGCCATGGACAGGGCTCAATCGCATGTCGGGCGGGAATTGACCGTTCTGGTTGAGGGTGAAGCTAATTCGTCAGGCAGAAATGGCAGCCTCATGATGGCATCACGTTCCCGCGAAGAACAGATGGTTGTTCTGCCGGGAGTGGAATCCGACTTCGGCCAGATGGTAAGGTGCAGGATAACCGAGGCAAAGTTACGTTCATTCAGGGCTGAACGAATAGATTAATCTCATCCTCCAAAAATGATGACATTCAGAAAACTCGATATCAGCCGTAAAAGATTTCATCCTCTGTGGCTGATTATCGGCGCGTTGATCGGATGGGCATTCGGATACTACAGCGGACTCGATTTCGGACAATGGTACTTCGCGTCAGGCGGATGGGTCCTGTTCTGGGAGATTGTTTTCGCGATATTTTCAAGCCTCTTTTATTCGTTCATGATGACATCCAACGCTCCCCTCCACACGAAAGGAGCTATCCTCGGTCTCGGGACAGGTTTCGCGTTCACGGTCTACGCTGGCGAAATATATATGGCGTTCATTGAAAAATCGCCCGCAACCCATATCTACCAGATGAGTTTCGGCGAGGGAATTTTCTATGACTGGGTGTTCATGCATTTCGGATGGTTTGGGTGCATCGCCGGATGGATCATCGGCACGGTTGTACATAAAAAAAAGCTGAGAAGATTACAGTCCGCTGAACCCTCCGGTACACAGACTCCTGAAGTTGCTCAGGCGGAATCCTGATGCCGTTCCTGAAGCGAAATAAAGATGGGGGCTACTCCACTTTCATTGTTCTCGCCCTTATAGCTATCCTCTACTTCACATTTAATAATCAAAGGTACTTTGTCGACGGGATCAGCGACGCGAATCTGATCAATAATTCAACCACTATTTTTATCCACCCGAATCATCCCCTCTGGCCTCTCTTCCCCCAGATTTTATTTAAGATCGGATTCCCTTTCTTTACCTCTTACCCATCGCTCTACCTGGTTCAAATTGTTTCCATAATGGGTGGAGTGTTTACATTAGCGACTTTTTTATACCTCCTCCATTCCGTAAACCTTAAGCCTGTGACCGTAATTGCGTGCGCTCTTTTATTTTCATTTTCTTCCGGAGTCTGGTTTTTTTCAACCACGCCCAACCAGTATTCCACAGCCCTGTTTCTGAGCACTCTTGTGCTTGTTTTTTTGTCGCAATTTGAACTTAATTTAAGGAAAAAAACCGACTGGGGGCTTATCCTCAAAGCCTCTATCATCGCCGGCATCGGGGTTCTCTTCCACCAGATAAATATCTTCCTTATTTTCCCCCTGGCCCATTCATTCAGCAAAAAATCTCCTTCCTCGGATCGTAAATCCCGCCTCGTCTCATTTGCTGGAGGTTCTGCAGTTATGCTGGCTGTAGTGTTTTTCGGGATGGTCCTCGCCGCATTATTTTCGGGTAATCTCAATTCAATTTCCGATTTCATAAGCTGGCAGAAATCCTACGTGGTCCATCCACAATACTGGGCTAACGATTTCATTGACTCGATCTCACGTACATTCCGTGGCATTATCGAAACCCATATCTCGCATGGATTCCATCCGGAAGGTTTGTTCGGCGACTGGAGCGCGGGAAGTGGCTCAATCCTTATCCGAATCTGCCAGGTCGCTGTCCTGATATTCTTTTTCTACATCACCATTCATGCTCTCTACGATTACCTCACGAATAAAATTCACAGGAATTATCAGACACTCGGACTCTCACTGGTTTTCCCCCTGCTCATTTTTTCATTCTTCTTTACTCCCGAAAGCCCTAATTACCGCATTTTCTACCTTCCCGCGTATTTTCTATTCATCGCGCCATGGATCGAAAATACTTTTGCACTCGATACCTTCTCATTCCGCAGAGCGGCCCCTTTGTTCCTTGTTATCGCCATGTTGTTTACTTCTAACTTCCTGATCCGATTTCTGCCTGAAAGCAATCCCGGTAATAATCCCTATATCAGCGAAGCGCTGCGGCTCGGTGCGTTTGTGTCCGGCGGCGACCTCGTGATCGTCTCATCCAGCTCCGACGATTACATCCGCTCGGTGTACATCCCGTACTTTACAGGCGCGGAAACCTCCATGATTCATGAGGTCTACCTTCGCAGCCTTGAAGACAGGTATAAATTGTTCTCATCTTTCGATGAGATTTATTCTTCCGGGGGAAAAATCCTCATACATGAGGACGCTGTCCATTTTGAAGAGGACGCGGACTGGGTCAAAAAATTCTATGGGGTCGATATCAATCCTGACGATCTTGATAAACTCCTGTTCACCAACACCTCTCCTGGCGAGGATTACCTCATTAATGGCAAACTCTATATAGAATTGATACCGTCACTTCATTGACGCGCCGCACCGCGCTGTGGGAAAATGGCGCCAGTGAAAGAGAGAGTGAGAATAATCGGAATTGATCCGGGCATGTCGAAATGCGGCTACGCGGTCATCGACTATGACGGGCGGAACCCAAGCGCGGTGGAGTATGGCCTGATACGTACCGATCCGAAATTAGAGACCCCATCGCGGCTCCGGGAAATCATTGAAAAGCTTCGCGAAATAATTGTGGAGTTCTCTCCTGACGAATTCGCGATCGAACGGGTTTACTTCCACCGGAATGTCTCGACAGCCATAGATGTCGCGATGGTCATGGGTGCCGCGATTGTCCTGGCTATTGAAAAAGATATAACCTGCAGGCAGTATGCTCCAAGACAGGTCAAACGAGCGATAGTCGGAACCGGAAGCGCTTCAAAACACCAGGTGCAGTCAATGGTGGAGCGGCTGTACCGGCTGAAGGAGCTTCCGAAGCTGCCCGATGTCGCTGACGCTCTCGCGGTGGCTTTAACTCACGCGCACCTGAGAAATTCAATTGAAGATGCGTCTGTGGGATAGAAAATAATGTACTCATTCATAGAAGGCGAAATTATTGAAAAATCCGAAACCCGCCTGGTCATCAAACCGGACGGTGTCGGATTTGGCCTGCATATTAACATCCCGTCCCGGACATTCCACGAGATTCCGTCGACTGGCGGAAATACACGGCTGTATACCTCGTTCCAGGTTAAGGAAGACAGCCACTCTCTCTACGGATTCCGGACACCATCCGAGCGCGATTTATTCGAAGCGCTCCTGAAAATCAGCGGCGTAGGTGGAAAAACCGCTGTCGCCATTCTTGATCTTCCTCGTGACAGGATTGTCGCGGCAATCGCTGCCGGCGATTCAGCGGTCCTCCAGAAAATTCAGGGTGTCGGAGCAAAAACTGCCGGACGGATTGTTCTCGAATTGAAAGACCGCTTTGCCTCCGAATTGATGGAAGAACTGGCGGGGGCTGCATCAGGTGGAAGCCGCGACTTAGGGGAATTTTATCCCGAAGTTTCAGGGCGAAATTTCGCCGAGGCTGTAGAGGCACTCACCGAACTCGGGTACCAGCGCGATGAAGCCCGTCGACAGGTTCGCGTATCGCGATCGGAACTCGGCGAGGACGCATTGCCTGAAGATATTGTACGTCACGCACTCAAATCTACGGGGTAATGAATGGATTCTGCCGTAGAAAATCCCGGTACTGCTCCTGCATCCCGGCCCGCAAATATTTTCAATTCCAAAACCTTCCACGCATTCATCATCATTTCGATTTTTGCATCCGTCCTGATGTATCCGTTCACCTTTGGTGGAAAAGCTCTGATGCCGGATACCTGGAAGTCCATCCACCCTTGGGCGAGGGGAGTCGACCTCGAGGAAAATCAGACTAACATCTATGACACGGTCCTGGAGTACGGGCCATGGTTCGAATACGCCCAGGAATGTTTGAAGGATGGACGGGTCCCACACTGGAACAAATGGCAGTTCTGCGGAGTGCCCCTTTATGCAAATCGACTTATTCCTTTTTTCTACCCGCCATTTTTAATATCACTGGTAATTTCACAACCGCATAAAATTCCAGGATGGCTCCAATTTTTTAATCTCATTCTGTCCGGGCTGGGAATGTACCTGTTCCTGAAAAAAATCGGCTTGCTGCATTCTGTTGCGATATTTTCGTCCTGCCTGTGGTTGACCTGCGGAGTGCATTTCCTTCCTTTCCCACTATGGACACTTGGCTCAATATGGTTCCCGTGGCTGCTATGGTCGCTCGAGGAATTCATGACGAGGCCCGGAATTCTCTGGTTCTGTGTCGCATCGCTGATCGCCGGAGTGATTCTGCTTGTCGGCTATCCGGTCCTCATTGTTCATCTCTCTTATTTCACCGCGATATATTTCCTGGTCAGGTTCTGGACATCCGCGAAGCCACAAAAAAAATTCGGATTCATGATCCCGGTATTTTTCCTTGCTGGGATCTTTGCGGTCGGATTCGGAATTTCCGCGATCGCAAATGTCCCGGTCGCTGAATACTCTTTTCACACCGTCCGAGCATTCGAAGGATTTTCCGACAGGGCGTTTGAAGCCGAAAAACGTAGGCTGCTCATCCCGATAGAGGAAGGGGAAGATAGCATTCTGCTTGCACGCTTCGGCGAGCGGATGGACATTCTCTTCCCTGTCAACGGACGCGGTAATCAGCGTGCGTGGCAGTACGGGGGAATTATCGTTTACTTCCTCGCGCTTGCCGGCCTTGTATCGGGACGCAGACCGGCGTGGATTCTCGGTGTATTGTGGGTCCTGTTCGCCGTTCCAGTAATATATCCGGAAATTTACCTGCTCCTGATTGATTTCCTCCCCGGATGGAACGTTACCATCCTCCTGCCGGCCGAAGTCCTGAACCTGATCGCCTGTTCACTTGCGGCTATCGGTTTGAATTCATTCTTCCTGGAAAAGCCGGTCCATCTGGTTAAAAAAATAATCGTTTTGCTGCTGGCGGCAGGAACGATTGTCCTTACATACCATAGCCTCAGACAGGCTCCCGTGATTAATCTTGCGGACATCGAAAATTCCGCCAGACCGGAACTTCTGGATTACAGCCGACTCCATAAATATTTCTTTTATTCTGTAGCATCGGCCTCGATACTTTTCGCGGCTTTCAGTTTCCTTGAATTTTCCCGGACATACACCCGGTGGATTGCTGCAGCACTTATCATCGCAATCTCCACTTCAACTTTCTGGTATCTCCAGCCTGTGTATTCAGACATCGATTATCAGCCCGATACTGAATTCACGGAACTCCTTGCCGAATTAAATGCCGGGATGGCGGTGGTTCCCGATGGCGGTGGACGCATAACCCGCTGGGCAGACTTGCCCCTTCCGTTCAGTCCTCACAAACGCTCGAAATCCCCTTTCACGCCAAACATTCAAATGAATTACAACCTGATGGATACATGCGGCTATGACTCTCTTGTCCCATCCCGGTACATCGATTACTGCGCACTTTTCGAAAATCCGTTCATCGACTACCGGGCTTTGATCGCCTTTGAAAATCCGAATTCACTCAACCTCCAGGATTTTCGCGACATGGCTGTCCGCTACATAATCACTCAGGACGAACTTCCGGATGAAGCCCGATCGGGTCTTACACTACTTATGGACACAGGAGAAACTTCGGATGGCTCTGATGATCCCGACGATTTTATGCAGCTATGGAAAATTAACGACCCGGAACCTAGAGCATTCCTGACTCGAAAGGTAGCATTTCATTCCGACGAATTCGACGATCCACTGGTGCTGGCTCTTCAATGGCGTATTGAGGGAATTGAAGCTGTTGTCATCGAAGATAGCTCACGCGAAAATCTGGCGCCTGCTTTTCCGGATGATTTTGATTCAAACAGGGATTTTTACTTTCCCGGCTCCTCGGTGGAATTCGTAACCGACGATCCCGAGAAAATTGTACTCGACGTTCATTCGCCGGAAGAATCGTATCTTGTCCTGCGCGACGGGTATTATCCTGAATGGCACGCGTATATCGACGGAGCAGAGACTGAAATTTATCCGGCCGACAAGGCGTTCCGTGCTGTCAGAATCCCTGAGGGAGACCATACAGTCGAGTTCAGATTTATCCCTTCAAGTTTTTACCGGGGAATGTGGATTTCGATTGTGAGTCTGGTTGTGGTTTTATCTGGAATTGTGTATGGCGGAAGATTAAAAAAAGGCCGCCCGGGAAAACCGGACGGCTATGAGGTTAAGCCCATAATTAATGTTATTCTGTGAATCCAATGGTTGCCCAGCACTCCCGGGGATAGCCTGTGTGACCTGCAGTATCACTCCAAGCCAGCCAATACCTTTGATCATCCAGAACGGAAATTGAGCAATTCATTCCCCATTGAAATGCTAATATTTCTTCTAATACCCAGACACCATTAGCCCCTCCCGTGATTAGCGTAAGTTGGCCAACTTCATGCGTAGTTATATTAAATTGCTGAGCAATGGGTACCAAAGCATGAAATATATCTCTTGAAAAATAGCTCAGGCTGACAACATTGTCAGTTTGTTGTGCGGACTCAGAATGAATTGCAACTGTCGGATAAATTGATTCGCCCAACAATCCGAAATAGTTATATTCTTCAGGATTGATAGAATTCCACAATGTAATATGATATTCGTTGCCCTGAACGCCAATTACCTGATCTTGCATAAATGTCACCGCTATATACCCGTTTCCTGGATTGGTTTCAGGTGATATATCAACAATTGGCAATCCAGAGCTTTCTAATCCATACGTAGGATCCAATAACTGAAGTTCATAACTTGTTATAGACTCCACTTCATTCGTAACTGGCCAGCCTATTACTGCTGGATGAAATCCATTGTGACCGTTAGCATATTGTGTTGTATACGCAAGAACAACATTTCTGCCTTGCGAGATTTGCGGTGCTGTAACTCCATGGGTGGTTCCCACATCGACCCTGGGGGTCCAGCCATTATGGGTATTGCGTTGAGCCAGCGGTTGGGGATCATTAGCTGGATCATCCGTTATTACCCAATGGCCATCCATATCCGAATTGGGATCATTCCGGTCAAACTTCATCCAATGGACCATGTATTGTTCAGGGTCACCCAGATAATCCATTTGTCTTGTCCAAACAAGGTAAATATCAGCTGTATCTGGATCATAAGCAATGTCTGGGAAAAAATCGAGTGATTGATATTCAACATCATCTATAACTGGATCTGGTACCGAATAATGTTCCACCAGTTCGTAAACGCCTTGCAAGCCTTCTTCAGGCCATAGTTCAGTGTGATCAAATCTTAATCTGGTCACACCAATGTCAGTATCCCCATGTTGCGTATCCCGATATCGATAGCAAATTGCAACTTCGTTATAGAGTGTGTAAGGAACCAATTGCCAATGGCTTATCGCATCAACATGAGGAGTTCTATAATTCTCACCAAGTCCCGGATCGATTTCAAGTTCCGGATATTCCTGCGGATCATTTATTGTTGCTTCTACCTTCTCATACAACCATCTGAAGGAAAGCAACGTTGGATCATCAATTATAGTCCAGCCATCCGCCAATCGCTGGGAAACCGCGGCAGTCCAGGTATGCCCGTGAATTTCAGCGGGTTCCCCAATTAATCCGGCCCAGCCTTTGCCTCGTACTGCTGTAGCCAAATCAACCGAGAAAGCAGGATTAGCAGGACTTCCCAGTATTGGAAAACTACCTGCAAAAAGTTCTCCGGACCGATTATTCATTGAGTTTAAAATGGGATTTGAGCCAGGATTCGAACAGCCGATGATCGTCAGAGATAAAATCATTGAGAAACTGACGATTCTGATAATCGTCAATGATGTGGGGCGCATAGCAACCTCCTAAGTTGTTGAATATGGCTTAACCTGAATTTTCAGAAGTCAATTTAAATCTATCTCAAAGTCGATCATTGTGAACACAAAATTTTCTCTATAGGTTACATTTACTGGTTCAAAATAGTACGCTAGCATCCGATGTTTGCCGTCATCGAACCATTGAGTGGTTAATCCCGGATATGGAATCCATGAATTCTCATTATCTGGACATTCAACCAGAGCATTGCCTATGTTATACCAGAAGCCATGTCCTGAGTAGAAAATATAAGGATCATCATTTATATACCACCTTTCAAAGGTTACAACCCAATCCGTGCAATCCTGATAATGGCCACAACATCCAGGTGAGGGTTCTGTGATTGGCATATTGTTATTAACAATAAAATCAAAATAATAAGGTTCAGCCTGATTCGCATTTAATGGAAAATCATCGGCTGGTACGGTAACCGGTAATACATCTGGTGGCTCCCAGCAAGCTTCAACGGCATATGCCGCGATCACTGGTCCCGGAGGAAGATATATTTCATACGTTCTCGTTGTTTCAATACCGGGATAAAACATATGCCGCTGTTCCTGAGTGTAATAATTTTTATGGGCGTTTATATGAGCGTTTGGGGTACCGCTGGCGTATTTACCTTCGTAATATTGCAATATCGGAATTTCTCCTTCCCATCCGGCTTCCATGTAAGCCGGACTCCACCTGTATGAGTATCCATCAGGATTTAGAACTTCCGGGTCTCCCCATTCTTTCCATGAGATACGTATGGAATTCTCCTTTGTAATAGGAAAATCGACTTGCCAGGGATAAGCTCCTTTTGCGCCTGAACCGGCGCAAAAGTAAGTTGCCGGAAACATCAATATTCCCTTAACATCGAATCCTACATAAGCCAGATTTCCATCGGGGAAGGGATTCCTGATAGTTACATCAAGGAAGATAGTATCCGGTTCGCTTCCGGGAGTAATTTTGTCGATTCGGACGCAGTCATAGCAGGGACCAGCTTCCAAAAACTTCAATGCGTTAAAATGAAAATCTAATTCTCGGTTGGGGATGACATCTACATTGTCATGAGCCTCATTAAATTCAAAGGTCCATTCGCCCCATAATTTATACCTGTTGTCGATCTGAGTGTAAGGAGAATTTAATTGCATACGGTATTCGTCGGCTGACATATCGCTCGCGACAGGATTTCCGGAATTGCCGTAGCACCCAACTATTAATATTGTTAGAAAGAGAAATACACTACCCGTACGCATTTTAGTCCTCCCAGACAAATGCTTCATCCTGTATTTATTATAACACCATATTATTATTTTTGTCATGGGGTCAATTATTTAATATGCATTAAAGATACCGTATGTGTACAATCATCAAATAAGACAATTTTTTATTCCGGAGGATACACCCTGTACAAAAGCCCTTCCGCTTCAAAGGTGTAACCCTCTTCGGCAAGTTCCTTTACTTCAGCGCCAACATAGACCGGACGGTCGTTAATATTGTTCCGGATTATCCACGCCGCCGATTTGGCGTCCTTGTATTCTCCTGTCATCGGAGTATCGGGAAATTTTATCCACGGGTAATTTCTACGCTGCAACTCGAGCCCCCAGTCGTAGATCGTATGCTCGACAAATACCACCGCGACATCGTCCCGCGCCCC
>DASWIV010000145.1:0-16473 GCA_036397475.1 bacterium | reverse complement strand
TGGTATAATTATTCAGTCTGCTCTATTAAACGGATAAACCCATCAATTTCAGTCAGGAGGACTGACAGGCATGGCAATGATAGAACTCCAGGGAGTAACCAAGAAATATAAAAATCTTGAGGCATTAAAGAATGTCAGTTTCGGAATAAACCAGGGCGATATATTCGGATACATCGGCCCGAACGGCGCCGGTAAAACCACCACGATTAAAATTCTCGCGACACTCCTCCTTCCCAACGAGGGAACCGCATTGATCGATGGCATCGATGTCGTGAGAAACCCGATGAAGGTCAGGGAAATTATCGGCTACATGCCCGACTTTTTCGGCGTCTATGACGAAATGAAATCGTGGGAATACCTCGACTTCTTCGCCGCCTGCTATCGAATACCCAAATCCAAACGTGTCGGCATAATCGACGATGTGCTCGAACTGACCGATCTGACAACCAAAAAGGAAGCCTTTGTGCATGAGCTGTCGCGCGGTATGAAACAGCGCCTGTGTCTCGCCAGATGCCTTGTCCACGACCCGAAAGTTTTATTATTGGATGAGCCAGCATCGGGACTTGACCCGCGCGCGAGAATTGAACTACGGGAGCTTCTTAAAGAACTCGGACGTATGGGAAAAACAATTCTCGTGAGTTCTCATATCCTCACGGAGCTTGCCGATTTCTGTAATGTGGTCGGAATTATCGAGGCTGGGGAAATGGTGCTGACCGGACGTCCCCAGGATATTCTCAAGGACCTTCGCGGCCATGTGCTTTATAACATCAAGGTCAAGGAGCGCGACGAGGAAGCGAAGGAATTGCTTCTCGGACAGGAGAATGTCGAGGATGTGCAGATCACGAGTCCGGGATTATTGAAGCTTAGTTACAAGGGCGACACCGACCTGGTCCCGGACCTTATGGACATGCTCAAGGAAAAGGGGATAAAGGTTTTAAGTTTCAGCGAGGAAGAAACCGACCTCGAGGATCTGTTCATGCGGGTCACCAAGGGCATCGTAACCTGACCAAACATCACGGAGCACCGGCGTCCCGCCGGTTTGGTCCACCATGGTCTTGATGATAGTGCGATTCTTCCGAATCTCCGAATTTGCGTTGTGATATACTCCCCCTCATGATTCTCGAACTCATCGTTACGGGTCCCATGCAGGAAAACTGCTACATTATCGCCGATGAATCCACAAAATCAGGGTTCGTCATCGATCCCGGCTGGGACGCCGATCTCATCAAGTCAAAACTCGATTCGCTAGACATTACAGAAGTAACGATCCTGTGCACCCACGGCCATTTCGACCATATCTCAGGTGTACCGGAACTACGTGAACTGACCGGCGCGAAAGCGTACATGAACAGTGAAGATAATTTTTTTATCCAGTCGGTCAGCGGACAGACCGCGTTGATGTGTGGCATGGGAGCCGATGAATTCGAGTTCGATGGTGAGATCAACGACGGGGATAAATTCACAGCAGGGGAAATCACACTCACCGCCATGCCGACCCCCGGTCACTCCCCCGGTGGAATGAGCCTTTACGACGGCAGGGCGAATGTTTTTGTGGGCGACGCACTGTTTGCGGGAAGTGTCGGACGGGTAGATCTTCCAAAATCCAGCGGGAAAGTACTGATACATTCTCTGACAGAAGTGCTTTATAAACTTCCCGATGATACCTATGTTTATCCGGGACATGGTCCGGGTACCACGATCGGGCATGAAAAGCAGACCAACCCGTTCACCCTTCATCCCGAGTATCTCCTCGATTGATTTAATCCGGATTTCGCAACAAGTTAATTATGGTGTAGTCTTATATATACGGGCTTTCTAAAGCTGGAGGAATTTCCATGACGATGTACGAAGGGCCTGGTGAACAGGAAGTTGAGGTTTTCGCCGACGTAAAACCTGAACCGGTCGGGTCTGCCCGGAAGGAAGAGATCAAATTTGCCAAGAATCGATTGAACAGGGATGTCGGGGCGGATCCGTACGGCCGCTCGCAGAAACAAATGACAGGCGACTGGATGAGTACCCCGTTCTGGCAGGGATTGATGTCCGTTTTCAGATTCTTGTTTCCGTTTCTGATCGCCGGGATAATAATCGGCGCTGTATATCTGGTCTTCAGGGGTGGTTCAGTATTCATGATCCTGATCGGCATCGGATTGATTTACGGAATCCAGCGCCTCAAGTGGGCGATGGACGATTCCATGGGTTAAAATACAAAGGGAAAAATGACGCAGAATAACCCAAATAACAGGTACGTCATAGATGAAGGACATGGTTTGCCCGATGAGCCTGTTGATCACCCGCGTCGGAGATTTAAGCTGAAGGGAGGACCTGTCGAACCACGCACCGCTTCCCCGTCAAAATTCGGTCCTGAAAATGTCAAATTTTATACGCAGGACAGGCTTCACAGAGATGATGATCTTCAAATACGCGCTTCAATAAGCGCTCCCAGGTTCAAGGGGAATCCGATTTCCAATATCTTATGGAAAATTTTTGCTGTGATTTTCTGGATCGGGGTTTTATACGGAGGATAGAGGCTATGGACAGTTAATCCCGGCGGTGGATTGATAGTATTTTCTATTACTATTGTTTTATATCTGATTGTCAGTACCGGAATGGAGCAAGGCGAAAAGTCTATCTTCAATAGAGAATTGCATGGCGGATCCGGTATGTTCTGGTTCTGATTCCGTCCATTATTTTTTGTGGTAAAATTCCACTCCCAGTTAAAAAAAATTTGGAGAACTAATTAATGTCCAACGGTGTGAACCGCAAAATTGTCCTGAAAGAACGTCCCGAGCGAAAACCGACACATGAAAATTTCGACCTTGTCGAAGAGGCGATTCCGTCGCCGGAAAAAAACCAGGTCCTGTGCAAAACCCTTTATTTATCGGTCGACCCGTACATGCTTGCCATGATGACCACCAGAAAATCCTACGCCGATCCAATCGAAATTGGCGGGACCATGGTCGGAGCTTCTGTGGGAGAGGTGATTGAATCGAACGACACTATGTTCGAAAAAGGCGATATAGTGCTCGGATCGGGCGGATGGCAGGAGTATTTTGTGGACGACCCGTCGCGTATGAAAGGCGTGTTCCCGTCGCTTCTCAAAATTGAGGATTCGAAAGTGCCATTGTCTTATTACCTCGGTATATTGGGGATGCCCGGTTTGACGGCGTATATCGCACTACTGGATTTCGGAAAGCCGAATGAAGGTGAAACTCTCCTTGTATCATCAGCGGCGGGCGCTGTCGGAACCGCGACAGGCCAGATCGGAAAAATAAAGGGTTTGAATGTAATAGGCACGGCTGGATCAGATGAAAAATGCGACTATGTCGTCAATGAACTCGGTTTCGACGCGTGCATCAATTACAAAAAGGAAAATCTGCTCAGATCGCTCGCCAGACACTGCCGCGATGGCATCGACATATATGTAGATAATGTCGGGGGTGATGTTTTGATGTCGTCTATGAGGTTGATAAACCGGAACGCACGTATTGTGGTTGTCGGCGCTATGTCTCAATACAACGAACCTGAACTGCCACCGGGTCCGAACCTGATTCCATTGATAATGAAAAGGGCTACTATCGCCGGCATGCTGGTGTTCGACCATCCGGAGAGAATCCCCCCGTTCATTTCCGATATGACCAGGTGGCTTTCGGAAGGAAAGATAAAAGTTAAAGAGACGATTTATGACGGGATAGAAAAGGCGCCTGACGCGTTTATCGGCCTGTTCAAGGGAGAGAATATCGGGAAGGCAATTGTGAAAGCAGGATAATCCGATCTTCAAACAATACTTCGGTAACCAGTGCTTTCCGCATGGAAACTACCGAATTTTCTCCAGCCTTTTAGCCGCTAAATCCCTTGCACGCCAGTAATAATCGACTATCTGCGTCGACGTCAGGTGCTTCGTTTTTACAGGAGCGCCACCATCGATCGACCCAAGTGTATCGATCGCCGTATCCGGATTTTCGAACTCCAGCCCGTGCATGGAAATGTCCTCCCCGTATTCACTTCCGGGCAATGGATGAAAAATGTGAAAACCAAGTGTCGACGCGGGCAGTGAATCCGCGTACTCTATTGTCAGCTCGATATCGTCGGTGGTCTCATCCGGAAGCCCCACCATAAATGAACAGTGAACCTCGACCCCTTTACTCTCCGCGTACGCGATCAGGTCTCTCGTAAATTCCAGATCGTGTTTTCGTGTCAGTTTCTTCAAAATCTCCGGAGAGCCGGATTCCATCCCCATGAACATTCCGCTCATTCCCGATTCGACGTAGAGATCGATATCGTCCCTGGCCAGTAAATCCGGACGGAAACTCGCGCCCCATTTGATTCCGGTATTCGCTTCGATCAACGCTTCCGATATTTCCCTGCACCGCTTCCGGTTGATATTGTATGTGTCGTCGGCGAAACTGATCCGTTTAATGCCGAACTCATCCATCTGCCATAGAATTTCCTCGACAACCGATTTTGCCGACCGTCCACGGTATCGTTTGGTCCAGAACTGCATGGTCGAGCAGTACGGGCACGTGAACGGGCATCCGCGGGAAGTTATAAGCCTCGGGGTGTAAAAATCCGGGAAAGATTCGAGCAGATCGAAAGATGGATATGGCAGTTCGTCTATATCATGGATCAATGAACGTGTTTCACATGGACCAGCCGCTGTTTTGACTCCAATGACGGGATCGCTATTTCCATCGATTATATTTTTCACCAGCTCAGAAAATGTCTCTTCGCCCTCGCCCAGTATGATGTAATCGATGAAGGGATTTTCAATAATTTCATCAGACCTGAATGTCGCCTGATTACCCCCGGTGATAATGGGAATATCCGGGATAGCCAGTTTTATTCCCCTTGCGATCTCTATCGCCGGTTTCTGACTGAACGCAAACGGCATTGAAATGCCGATTATGTCCGGGGATGTATTGAGCGCTGTATGGATCGTTTCCTCGATCGAGGCAGCGTGTGAATATCCGTCGATGATTTTTACATCGGCGAAATCGCGAACCATGGATGCAAGCATGAGTAGCCCGAGGGGCATCCCGTTAGGATCGGGGACAGTCCGGTGCGGCGACGGTGGCGATATCAGTGTTATATGAGACAAAAAAACTAAACCTTGATTACGCTATTATAGTCACATATTCTGTAACACAAACAAGGACAATGCGTAACACATATCATGCTGAAAAAAACATTTACAATATTAGTAATTACTCTCTTATCCGCCAGTATTATCGCATTTTTATCTGGATGCCCCAACTCGTCCGGCAATGGTGACGAAGAAGATGCGTCCGGATCTGACACAGAAGCATCCGTCGCTACAGAAGAATCCGCCCGGGACACCATGGAAACCGCCGACGAAGATGCGAATGGCTCTTCGGACCGGGTACCGGCAGTTACCGATGACCGTGTCAGGACCGCGGAAGAGCCGTTGATGGATCCTGCCAGACCGGCGGACGGAGTCGAGGAGGTTCCCATGGATACTGTTGTCCTGCTGGCCGACCTGGTGTCGGGCGATAACGTGATACCGCTTAAGGATGATATGACCATAGCTGCCAGTGAAACGCTGAAAGTCAGATTTTCACTGGTAAATAATACCGACGAGGTAAAAACCTACGTATTTCCCACCGGGCAGAAAACGGAGATATACTGCCTCGACGATTCCGGCAATGAGGTTTACAGGTGGTCTGCCGGACTGAGGTTTTCTCAGCCGTTAAATACGCTTGAGGTTCAGCCTCACGATACGTGGAGCCACGAGATCACGGTCAATGTCGGAGATGGGGATTTTATGCTCGCGTACGGGACTTACAAGATTGTTGCAGAGCTTGTTGGAACCCCTACGGTATCCGCGACCGCGTCCGGTGTGTCAATTGCTCCCCCGGCATGAAATATGCGTTAAACCCGAATTATTTCTCATCCATAATTAATCTGTTTCGGTTTTATTAAGCACTCAAGTCCCTGTAGTACTGATAGTAATACGTACCTGAGTTCACCGGACTTTAGAGTGTAAGGATGCCTAGAACTTCAACATTAAATTCATCGGAACTGATTGACCTGATCGCGACCAGCATATCCAGGCTGGATGACTGGCAGTCGGGTTTTGGAAACCTTCTTAAGTACATTAACGGCAGGATCACTGCCGGACGCGGATTCGTCCGCCTGAACAATTACCTCACGGATAAATATTTCGATTCGACCGCATCATGCGGGGGGAATTCGGATTCTGTGACTGACGGTATTTTCCGCCAGTTAAGGGAAGACAAGAATCCGATAGCCATTCCTTCCGAATATTCAGATTATATGATCGGCGAGAAGCAGTATTCGATAATCGGGATCCCCATCTCGAAAAATGGCGATTACCTTGGCGCGATTGTCCTGACCGATAACAACCAATCGGGCATAAGGGAAAGCCAGCTGCACGAATTACTGGCATTTTCCACTTACCTGGTACCGTTATTTGAATCCGCGGTACTCCAGGAAATACTCGTTACAAGCTACATCGATACAATTGAAACCCTGGCGATGGCATTGGAAGCTAAAGACAAATACACTCGCGGACATTCGAATATGGTCTGCGCCTACGCTACCGCCATCGCCAGGAAAATGGGATTCTCCGGAAACAAGCTTCGCAACATCGAGATCGGCAGCATGATGCACGACATCGGGAAAATTGGAATTCCCGATGAGATCCTCACCAAGCCCGGACGACTGACGGACGAAGAATTCAAAATAATGAAAAAGCATCCGGTTATAGGCGAAGAAATACTGAAGCCAATGCAGCATTCAATGTTCGAAATCCCGCGAAAAATAGTCCGCTGGCATCACGAGCAGCCTGATGGAAATGGATATCCCGATGGCATAAGCGGCGACGATGTCATTATTGAATGCAGGATCACACTTGTCGCGGACGCATACGACGCTATGACGTCGGACCGCCCATACAGGAACGGGCTTGCACAGGATGTCGCGTTTGCAGAGTTAAGGAAATACGCCGGAACGCAATTCGACGGAGATGTAATCGAGGCGTTGTATGAATTGATGATGCCGAAAGCTGAACCGCACGAATAAAATATTTGAGAAACCACCGTGTGAGGTGGAGCACTTTCGATCGTATCAGTACGCAGACGCGCCCTGTTCTGAGAACAGGGCGTGAACTATTTTCAGCACAAAAAGAGCCGTCCTTTTAAAGACGGCTCAAAGAATTCCTATTTAGCGCGGATTAGAAGTTGGTCCGCTGCACGTCACTCAGGTCTTTCTCAACAGCTTTTTCGATCGCCTGACCATGAAGAACAGTTGCCTGATTCGTCACGGGTGATGGGGCCTGTGCCATTGAAGCAATTCCCCAAGCCAGGAGACCAGCGAGAGCTACTGTGAACGCAATTGTCTTAATCAGTTTATCCATCGTCTGTTCTCCTTTTACTCTGTATAGTTAAAGACCGTGGCTTTAATCTGCCCACCGTCATCTGCAAGGACGTGAATAGTGTGGTTGGTGAAATCAACGTCAAGGGCCAGCGGTGATCCTGGAAGAGGATCGGTCGTGTCAATTTCCGAAAGGAGATCGACAAGATCGGCTACGCCCCAGTCAACCTTGTATACCTTGACAACCCATGAGCCGCTACCGGTGTCGAACAGGACGGCGACCCAGTTGGTCTCGCCTTCGGCCTGTTCGGTCCATGTGACTCTCGGGATGAATTCTGCATCGATAGCAGTTCCAGCGTCGTAGTACAACGCATCATCCGGGAACATTTTATAGCAGTTCTGGAGTCCGATGTACGAGAACTGCCCGCCGGCTTCATCGAGCTGAACCGCCGAAACATAGATATCAGCCATACTGGAAATCATCACGATAGATATCAGCGATGTCGGCAGGGTCTGGTCGAACGTGAAGTATGAATCGTTGTCGGCAGCGAGCCTGACTTTCGATTTATCACTTACGTCGAACGCCTGGAATACCGGTGGATCAAGATCCGATGTGAAGGTAGGAATTGGCAGCCTGTAGATCGAACTTGAAAGATACGGATAAATCCAGTATCCGACATTCAATTCGCCTTCGTCATCGGGAATGGGTGCGCCGGGCTCTTCAGAGAATCCCATAAGCCAAACCTGTGTGAAGGCAGCGTCATCGCCATCCTGTCCGGGCATTCCACCGGATGTATCCATGGTGTGATACCACGGCTGCAGATCCGGATCGTCGCCGGGAGGATCGCCCTCTCCTTCATCGCCCCACGTAACCGTGAACAGGTCGCCGGGACTGGCGATCTCATCGGCCTGCAGGTAACTGACGTACCAGATGCATGTTATCGGGTCGTTGAGAACCGGTGGCGCTATCTGGTTGGTGTTTGCTGAGCTTCCGAAGATCGCGATGCTGTTTGCGCTCACATCGTGGCGCCCCATTGGAGCAAAATTATAATTAAAGTTTGAGAAATACTCATTTCCACCCGGACCTGACCAGTCAAGCAGGTAGTCGTAGAAGATAGGTGAACCGTCGCCGGTTCCGCCTTCCTGATCGACCATCCATGCGCCCTCCGCTCCGGCTCCATCGTTCTGGATACCGAGATCGGGCATTGCCGTACTCTGGTTAGGCTCGGGATCAACCGCGATACCTGTCTGGCCCGGAACCGGGTTCCATCCTGTCGCGGCTTCGGTTGAAATGGTGAAATTGGAATTCGATTCATCCTGTGCTTCTGGTGACGGTCCAGCTTCGGTAATTCTTACCTTGGCTGTAATGGTCGGAGTGTCAGGAACCGGATCCCAGTCGAAACTTCCATCACACGGAGTGGACGCGGTTATCACGTTCGGATAAGTCGTGCCGCCATCGGTTGAATACTCGATGGTGACGTCCGTGATCGCGCCGGTCCATGTCCACTGGATGGTTTCCAGTTCACCAATAACGAATGTCTCTCCGCCATTGGGAACAGTCACTGTTATCGATTTATCCGGAGGCGTTCCACTGTCAAGAATTGTCGGCACATACAGGTGATACGCGGCAAGATTCGACGCGGGGAACAGGAATCCGGGGATCGGAGGCTCATAAGACATCGGGCCTGCGTGTTCCACTGTGACAAACAGATCCTGACCTTCAACGGCATTCGGAGTTACGTTGGCAAGCGTGCCCGAGAAAACCACCGAGTTCGGCGAGCTTCCCGCGCTCTGAGTCCAGTCGGCCAGAATAGTATCTACCATTCCGCCCTGGTTACTCAGCAGGGTCGGGCTTTCAACAGCGATTGCTCCTATCTGGGCAGCAGGATTGCCTTCAGCCTGCCAATCGAAGATCTCGATGTCGAGGATAAGGTCGCCGCCAAATGAACTGTCATCAGGATCGAAGAACGCCGTTGAGGCGGGATCCTGCGTGACAACTACCTGGTAAGCTTCCTGTGTGTTCGCTTCGAGAGGAAAATCGGCTGCACTCTGAGGAGGAGAGTTTGTCGGAGATTCATGCGAAGCGACAACGGAATACTTGAATTTGAACGGTGCAGGGACCTTCGGGAACTGCAGGTCCATGTGCCTGGTTACCGATCCGGTGTTGAAGCTTCCACGTGAGGCATCACTGGGATTGGCAGGGAAATCGTTCGTTCCAATTCCATTGGCAAAGTATTTATAGCCATTTACTAGTGAGAAATTGGCGGTGAAGTTCGGGGCCAATACACCTTCGGTGTAACCGAAAATTTTGTCGAATGGACCGAACTCGTCACGGTTAAACCACCTGGTGTAACCGTCGGCATTTTCAATCCTCAATTCGGTTGGCGCAGGATAGCGTACCGAATTATCGAAAACGCCATTCGTGCTGCCACCTGCGAATACAACGACTCGCGTGTCAAACCCCCATAGGCTTGTGCCAGGGAATGGATGTGTCAGGGTTAGGTTAAGCGACACAAACGCATTCACGAAATCAGATCCCGGAATATCCAGCACTACCGAAAGGTTCGCGGGATTTCCCTGGGGTGGCTGCAGGAATTTTACTACGTTAAGGTTAAAATCAGCCGTCCTTAGAGGTACAACCTCTACTTCGGCTGTCTCGGGATTAATGGTGACCTCGCCGATCTCCCAAAAGTAATTTGAGTTAGCAGATTTATCATTTATCTGGTAAGTGAGTTCATCATTGGATACGCCAGGTGTAGCGGGGTCCTGTGAACCGCCTCCGGAACAACCAATGATAAGGATGAGAGTGACGAGGCTAACGAGAAACGTGGTCCTGAAATTGAAGACCATCTCGGACCTCCTGTAAATAGGATTTAAATCATTCATGCGGATGGCACGATACGTATATCAGCCGCCCATGTCAACACTTGTGCGCCCGGATTCCCGCAATATCATTCGGTGCCATAAAAACACCACAGTTGCGCAGCAGTTTCCACGCACACAATACCATTAACCGGGGTTCGGCTAATCTACGCGATATTATAAAATTATCATTTTTTATTTCGTGTGTCAATGCGCTATATCCTGTAACTTCTACTCCGAACCACCAGATATCATCCGGTTTCGAACCATTCAGCCATACGGAGCATAATCCTGCCGGAATAACATTGTGCAATTAGTAACAAAATTCAGGCTTTTATGCTCACACATTTATGAACCGCGGCCATTGTATCCAACTCGTAATTGCCGAAACTGAATCTCTGCTGTATACTCTTTCGGCTCTGAATTATGGGGTCAGCCGAAGTAGCTCAGTGGTAGAGCAGCTGATTCGTAATCAGCAGGTCAGGGGTTCGACCCCCCTCTTCGGCTTGTTTCGGTAACTGATAACGGCGCAATTTGCGCCGCTTACAATATATTAATCGTTTATAATAAACTCTGTGCCCAATAACCAGGACAATAACGATCAGCATAAACCAGATCACAATCTGGAAGAATGGCTGCAACTTCCAGAAGATACCGACCCAGATGAACCGCAGGAATCCGAGCCCGAATCCGACACACAGTCCAATCTGCTCGACGAACTCCCGGAATTCCATGAAATTATAGACACATCGGAAATCGAAGAACCAGAACCGGATCCTGACATCGAATCCGGTCCTGAAGAAGAAGAGTCCGTTATTCCCTCCTTCGAACAGGTATCGCTTTTTGACATTAACGAACTGGCAGGAAAGGAAGAATCCGGCGATCCCGGGGAAACCGAATCCGCATCGGTCGACATTATCCACACTTCCGATGAAGATACTCCTGAAGACACACTGCAGGAAGAACTTCTCGAACTGAACCTGAATCTCTCAATAGAATTCGGCGACACCCTGACCGGAATAAATGCATCCACTGGAGTGGTTGGCCTGATCCTGGTTACACTCGGTGTACTTGGATGGCTTTTTAACCCCATCGTTTCATTCCTGTCGAAATCGTCCCCCGAAGAAAACCCGCTGATAATCTTACTTGCGATATCAACAGTTTTTATCCTCACCGGGATCCATTTCATTTATTACTGGATGATCCACAGAATCTCAAACACCGTAAAAGCAAAGGAACTGGACAGGATCCTCCTCGACCGCAGGATTACGAAACCATGCTTACATCTCGACGCCCACCTTACCGGCGATACTGTCGGTGAAGAAATAACGGAAAATGAATTCGGGATCGCTGTCGAGGATGAAAATCGCGATGAGCTTCTATGGAAATGCGCTCACTACAATGTCGAACTCGAGGGAATGCCCATCTGCGCGGTGTGCGAAAAATACGAGATCGATACCGCCAGGGTCGCAAGATCGGAGAGGAGGCTCGAGGACGAATGATAAGTTTCAGGAAAGAGCTGTGGTTCAACATTCCGGCGAGGATGGATTTTGTAAATATAACAAAGAATGTGCAGGACGCGATCGACGAAAGCGGTGTGATGGAAGGTTTCGTTCTTGTAAACGCGATGCATATCACGGCGTCGGTTTTTATCAACGACGATGAGTCGGGACTCCACGGCGATTACAAAAAATGGCTCGAGAAACTCGCGCCGCACGAGCCGGTCGGGCAGTACGCTCATAATGTCGGGGAGGATAACGCCGACGCGCACATGAAAAGGCAGGTAATGGGAAGGGAAGTTGTGGTGGCGATAACGAACGGACAGCTCGACTTCGGACCGTGGGAACAGATTTTCTACGGGGAATTCGACGGTCGCAGGAAGAAAAGAGCGCTGATAAAGATTATTGGTGAGTAAAAGAAACCAAATTATCCAAGGCACGACCTTCCAAGGCACGAATGTTAATGAGTGCTCATTATTGAGCCCTCCATAGCTGTCGGGCCTTTGATAAATTAATTACTCATCCACCCTCTCAAACTCATCTATCCATTCAAGAATCAGGCTCGTAAATTCAAACAGCTCGCTATCCGCATTCTGGATTCCATGTTCGATCATGGAATCCTTCTGCATCATCACCATCTCGAGAATGTTCTCCATTCTGTACTTCAACGCAATACGGATTTCGTCCATTTCGGCAGGAGTTTTTTCCCCTGCGTTTTCAATCGCGATAGTACCTGAGTCAGGCATGAAATGGGCTGTATACCTGATAAATTCATCGCCATGCTCCATCCAGGTGAAATACAATTCCGGATCACTTTCGTCATCGCTTGCATCGAATGTATAAATGTCATACGTAGTCGCATTGACCATCAAATTAAATCCCCGCGAGACCCTGAATCCATTTCCGCCAAAGTCCGGTTTCACCTGGAAGCGAACTTCCAGAAGCTCTGAAAATTGTGTCGGAGGATAGTATCCGTCACTGAATTTTTCGAGTTCGCTTTCAACCCATTCAGCATTTTCGTCGGTCGATATCTCCGCAAGAAATGTGTCGTTTTCAAGAAGTTCGCCGACAAGAACCTGGCTCATGGTCCAGATAGCGGTTACATCATTTGGGGATCCTGTCAGGTCAATCCGGGTATCATTGTCCTGCGATGCCATGATGTAAAGATGGTCCGGGTCGAAGATTCCCCTGTGATCGTCAGTGTCACTGACCTTAAAAATCACAGGGCCATTTTCCATCCATGGAATATCTATCGATATCCGGATGCCATCCGCGGAAATCTCCACCATGCTTCCCATCAGTGAATGCTCGTAGCCGTACGTGAGTTTCAATGATACATCCGTGAAAGAGGGTGTATCGAGTGTCATATCCGCTACTGTCAGGTCCGCTATGGTCTGTGAAGCTGCCGGAATACCCAACGCCAGAATCAATAGTATTGTTATTGGCAATATTTTTTTCATTTCACCGATCCTCCTTACATTGCTGCCGTAACCCTGGAATAATTGTAGGAAATGAACGGCGTGAATTCGTCGAGCCACGCGGAGCTTAAATCAAGAAGAGTTTTTAGATCAATTTCAGATTCCGCAATTCCGTGAACCTGAAAATTTGATAGATTGTCTCTGAAGAAGCCAAGTGTCGCCTTAACATCTGAAATACAGGGCTGGCAATCATCCAGAGTTATTGGATTCGACGGGTCTCCGCCGTCCCACAGGATTTCAAGCGAACGATCGTCCGGATTAAGGTGGAAATGCCATCTGGCATCTTCATATTTTCCATTTACCTCGATATAGATATCAGGATTTTCGGTTCCCGGCGCATCCGGAGTGCATACGTACAGGTTGCGATTTCCAATTAGGGTATATCCACGCGCGATAATATCCCTGTCGAACCACGGCTGGTCGACTCGGTACTGAATAGCCATCAGTTGATCCATGACATCGGGAAAGTGATACCCGTCGCGGATCCCCTCCAGCTGAGTTTCGATAGCTGGCCTTGATTCTCCAAGGTCCATGTAATCCCAGAATTCTTCAGTATTCATCAGCTCGCCGACCACATTCATCATGCCAGTCCAGTAATCGATATAAGGCGACGGAAGTGCAGAAAAATCAACCGGTTCGTCCGGTGTTACTCCATGGCTCCTTGACCATATCGAGTAAATTTCTTCTCCCCAGTCGGTTGGATTAGGTGCATTAGCTATCATAATGTCACCAGCAATATCAGACTCAGGATTCAATGACAGGTCGATACTGAAGTCGTCCAGTACTATTCTTAAAAGGGAAAATTGTGTTCGCCCCATTAATCCGGTTGATGCCATGCCGCTATCCGGATGCCACCGGACCTCGACATCCCCATAGGTGGGAGTTGAGATTGTTGTCGATGGCGGTGCGGGCGGACAGGTCTGTGCATGCCCTGCTCCAGCAACGCCAATTGCCATCACCAATGTAATTGTCAGTGTGAGTATTGTGATTCGCACCGTGTTCCTCCTACTGCATTGATGTGTAAATTGTACCACATCTTATGAGCGATTAATATCATTGATGGTTCAACCCGATTACGATAAAAAATTCACGCCCTTACATTCTCATTCCGTTGAAACGCGATATTAAATCTGCTAACATACCCAACACCTTTCCGGGGAGCAATCCCCGTATTGTCGCACGAATTAAGGAGTATTCCTCTATGCGAACAGTAATGTACGTACTGGCTATATCAGTCCTGCTGGCCATGGTTTCATGTACATCCAATGGCCAGATTTTCCAGGATAACAACGGGGGACCTATCGTTCCTCCCCCTGGAAACAACCCGGGTGGCACAACGAATCCCTTAACCGCTCAGATCAACCTGTCGACAGACATCGGCCACGCGCCCCTGCCTGTGAATATGTTCGGCCTGGTCTCGGGAGGAGCAGCCCCATTTACATACAGATGGGATGTGAACGGTGACGGGTTCTTCGAACATGGCGGAGTCGGCGTAAGCGAAATTGGAATCAACTACGCTTCCTTCGGCACATACACGATTGTTCTCGAGGTTGTGGACAATGGCGGCCAGTCATTCATTACCTCGGCGCAGGTGGACGTGAAACCGTCCGGACCGATCCCTCAGCCGACCGCGTTCCCCTCCCAGGGAAATGCCCCGCTGATGGTTGCTCTCGACGGGTCGACGTCGACAGATCCCGACGGTTCTATTGTTCTGTACGAGTGGGATTTCGAGTCGGATGGAATCTGGGATTATGAGTCCGCGACTAATTCATCAACCACCAATACTTATAACCAGGGAACATACAACGCGACTTTAAGGGTCACGGATGATGACGGTTTTGAATCGGAAGCATCGGTATTGATTGTGGCTCTTTAGTATTTCAGAATTTAAAAAAGAGATTCCCCCGGCAATGTCGGGGGATTTTTTATGCGGAGCGCTGGCGTCCCGCCGGCGGGTACACCGAACTCCAGCAGGTAATTATTCAATTCTTATGAGTGAATTTACCTTCTGTTCTGCACTTAACGGAACACGAAAAACCACACATGTCCCCTGGTACGTCATCTCCAGCCCTGACTCCGACCTGCTCAGTGTCTTAACCGGATAAATACCCATCCAGTCGGCATCCGGTACACTTACCTCGGCCTCGACCCCTGTCCATCCATCTTTCAATACATCCTTATTCACACCAGGAAATTCCATGAACGTCTCAAGTTTGTATTTTTTTTTACTTATTGTGTGGAACCTGTCATTGGCGTTTCCAGCCAGAAGTCCGAAATTGAATTCCAGGTACAAATACTTACCCGATAATTCTTCCGACTTATTTTCAACCTTCCAAATCATCTCAGCCTTGCCATCAGCAAATTCAATCACTTTTTCCCTGCGCCATTCTCCGTCGTTTCTGAATAATTTAATAAACTTATCAGTAATCTCGGAATCCCATGGCTTCTCTTCAGTCCCGAGAATTGTCTCGTACTTCACAGTGGCAAGCTGCTCGAGGCTTAGCGGCTCTGACGTAACACGATCGAAAAAACACCCTCTTCTGAAAAGGTCATAGCCGAATCCATCCGACCATCCCTCCGGAGCGACATCAACCTTCTCATGTATCGTCGCTGGTTCGACGTGCGAATCACCCGCCCCGGTTTCAATCATTGTCATGTGGTACGCTTCTTTCCGTCGCGCGACAACATCGATCACATCAATCCTTTTAACAAGCGATCCGGCGGATACAATCTGTCCTGATCGCGGATCGATCACCCACATCACGTCACCGGAATTTACTCCAATCAGGGAATCGGGATCTGTTTTTCCACTGGAAATTGTCGCGCCGATATTTCGAGCACCTGTTTTGTGTATTCCGGCGTCACTTAGTATTTTTTCGGCGGTAAGAATTTCCCTGTGATTTTCGAATCGTATGAAATTCAAATAAATTCCACCGAAAACGCCATGCCAGTACGCGCAGTTGCATTGCGCTCTGAGTACATGCCATAGCGCCGATGATAACGCGTCATTTGATTTTTTTTCGGGAATCGCGCCAGGATTTTCGTTAAGTATAAATCGCACGATTTCGCTCGTTCTTTCATACATCAGCCTGCTTTCAGGATATCTTGACAGAAAATTCCGGAAGTGTCCTTCCGAATGCGGCGGTTGTATCCGGGATAATTCCTCATCTTCTTCAACCATATGATGAATCTTTTCAGCCGCAAGATTACGTTCCGGAAATAAGTTCCATACGCCCATTTCCCTGTATGACGAGGTCGGCAGATAGACGTGTCCACGGGAGTAC
>DASWIV010000144.1:0-16634 GCA_036397475.1 bacterium | reverse complement strand
TTATATCACTTCTTTCAACGCATATAATATAATAGAATTTTGAAAGGGAGTCAAGAAAAAAGAGCAAATTGCCGTAAATATTCTGAATTAAGATATGTTCGAGCCGCTTGTATTTATAAGGGCTTTGCGGCGATGGAGCCCTGAAGTCAGTCATATCCGCTGGCACAAACCGGATGTAGCGCAGTGGATAAATTCGTGTGATAGAATTTCATACTGGAAAAGTCCGGATTGTTCTCTCCATTCTTATGATACCGGAATAAACCAATAATCCCTGATTGGCGGTGGATCGACATCGTATCGGACGTACGACAATGCAGGTTAAAGTCCTGCCATATCATAGTAGGTGAAAATTTTATGAACCATAATATGATTATAATGTTCTCCTGTGATAAGTTATGAGAACTTCCAGCGTGAGGGAATCAAATGAGAAAATCGATTTTTTCCCGGCTATTTTTACTGGCACTGGCATCAATAAGTTTCCTGACCACCGGGATTCGGGCGCAAAATGGGGAGCAGGAAAAATATCTTCTGAGGTGGGATCCGCAGGACGGGATGCGGTACACCTACGAGCTTTCCACCACCGGAACCCGCGGGGAGAATATAGCCGTGCGTGCTGAGGAATTTGTCCTTGAGGTAATGAGGAATATGGATGGCAGAATCGATTTCGCAGTCAGCGGCGAGGATGTTCCGGACCGGGCAAGGCTGGGATTGAGGTTCCAGAGAGCGTATTTTCCGTCGTTCGATTTTTCAGTTGATGAAAATGGCAATTACGAAGTCGAGCGCGGCCAGCCGTTTCCTCCATTTATGAACATTCCGATATTTCCCGATTTTGAGGTTGGCGAGGGAGATATCTGGAGCGGGGGTCCGGTGCCTGTTCTCAACGATGCCAATGTTGGATTTATCCCATTCAGTTATTCAAGCACATTGATGTCGAAAGCGGAATTCCGCGGAGAGCAATGCGTAGTGATCGAGACAGAATATACCATAGACCTACCTCCGGACAGTTATACAGTCGCTCCATTTTTAGGGCTGGTTGAGGGCGATGAGCCTGAGGAACCGGGGTCGGGAGCACTAATCGGGGGGATAGTTGAAGATTCACGGGCGCATAAAGCCGGAATCGAGCCTGGAGATATTATCACTGAAGCGGAGGGAGAAAGAATAAGGGGGTGGGGAGGGTTGAGGGAGATTTTCCCTCACCTGGTACCTGAGAAGACAGTCGAATTTACTATTGACAGGGGTGGGGAGGAGATAAAAATATCGGTAGCGCCGGAGGCGTATCCCATAGCCGGGATTACCGGTACGGGGGGCATGGACTCGACTGTATTTTTCAGTCTCGACCGCAGGATACCTCTGAAGATCGACCTGGTTTCAAAAGATCTGATATTCACGTTGACTGATGACGATGGAGAATCCGAGGAAAGGCCTGCGGATTTTCACATAATTCTGGATTACCAGTACGGCAGGTAATCTATATATTTTTAATATTTTTGAAAAAACGATGACAAAAATTTCCTCGTATGTTAAATTATCAATTCACGTGTTTTCGGGCACGTGTGTACGGTTGTCCTTACATCAAACAAAATAACTGCATTACAGGGCGCCCAACAAGCACTTTGTCGAGCGGAGGTCCATCGTGACTATCGAATCAATGGTTCCAGAGGAACCAACAAACGAAACTGAAGCTACCGTAACGTCAGAAAGCGACGAATCTGTAGCGGTCGAGACATCTACCGAATCGAAAGAGCCAAACGGAGAGCCGAAGGCTCAGGCGAAAGATCCACAGGCAGCCGCAATGGAAGCCATGGGAGATTTCAAGGTCTACCAGCGTGGAGATATGGTGGATGGAACAATTGTGCAGGTCGGAGAAGACTCACTTATTGTCGATATCGGAACCAAGACAGAGGGAATTATTACGCGCGATGAAATCGGAATTACCGGCGCGGCCACGTCCCGGTTTTCTGTCGGAGACACGATAATGGCGATCGTGATCAGCGAAGACGAAGAGGGATCGTACCAGTTATCCAAGAGGCGAGCGGATCAGACCCTTGTCTGGGATGTAGTCGAGGATTCCATAAAGAACGGCACGAGAATCACAGCGACAGGATTCCGGGCGATCAAGGGTGGCCTTCTTGTGGACATTGGAACTATCGCGTTCCTGCCTCAGAGCCTTTTCGATATCCGCAGGGTAGACGACCTTGAGCCATTTGTCGGCCAGAGTTTCGAAGTCAGGGTTGTGGATTTCGATCGTGATTCGAAGCCACATCCGAAGATCGTAGTCAGCCGCAGGGCTATCCTGGAAGAAGACATTACTAAAGAGCGGGACAAGGTCTACGACACGATCGATTCCGGTTCGGTAGTCGAAGGCAAGGTAATAAAGCTTACGAATTACGGAGCATTCATCGATGTCGGAGGAATCCAGGGACTTTTGCATGTCTCTGAAATGGCGATAGGCAGGATCAAGCATCCGTCGGAAGTCATGAAAGAAGGCGACACGATCAAGGTCAAGATCCTCAAGGTAGACAAAAAAAAGAAGAGGATCAGCCTTGGACGGCGTGAGCTGCTTCCGAATCCATGGGAAGAAGTAAACAGGAAATTCAAACAGGGATCTGTTGTCGAAGGAACAATTGTCCGGACGACCGATTTCGGCGCTTTTGTAAAGCTCGACGATTATTTCGAAGGGCTTGCCCACATATCCGAGCTTGTGGACAATAAAATATCTCACGCGAAGGAAGTTTTTTCGGCAGGGGATAAAGTGAATGTCCTGATCATGAACATCGACAAGAAGAACAAGCGCATCAAGCTGTCTGTAAAACGAGCCGCTGACGCGCAGAGACAGGCTGAAGTCGACGAATTCATGAAGGGCCAGGGCGATCTCGGCGGAGTATTCGGTTCGAAACTTCTTGAGATTGTGGAATCCGGAGCGATCGAGATCGACGGCGCGGAGAAAGAAGCGAAAAAAGGCGCTTCCAGGGCGAAGATAGAAAAGGCTGAAGAGGTCCAGGAAGAAAAACCGGAAGAGAAAATTGAAGTTCAGGCTGAAGCGGCAGATGAAGTGAAGGCTGAAGCCGAGGCTGAGGAAACTCCCGAGGAAGAAACCCCGGAAGAAGCTGAAACTGAGGCTGAGAAGGATGAAACCGAAGCAACAGCATAGGTGAAGCGTTTCAGAAGAGGTTTTATAGAACTGCGATTACAAAGCTCACCGGATGGTGGGCTTTTTTTGTGGGCGATTGAATAAGCGTTCGCGCACATATATTATTTCGGACATGACAGGAAAGGAAAAGGGTGGACGTCCGCGAGTTATTGGCATTACCGGTGGGATCGGGTCCGGGAAGTCGACTGTTGGATCAATGTTAAGAGAACGGGGACATGTGGTGATAGACGCGGACGAGATATCGCATGACCTGACCCGGAAGGGGTCTTCAGTACTGGAAGAAATACAGGAAGCGTTCGAGGAAAATGTTATAAAGCCGGATGGTGAGCTTGACAGGGCGAAGGTTGCGTCGATCGTATTTTCTGACACGAAAAAGCGAAAGGTCCTGGAGGGGATACTTCATCCGAAAATCGAAGCGGAGAGGAATCGGTTGATCGCGGAATCGGGAGAGGATTTTGTGTTTGTTCTTATTCCTTTATTATATGAGCGGAATATGCAGGATAAAATGGATAGCGTGTGGGTATGCAGCGCACCGATGGAAGTTCGCCTTGAGCGGACGGTGATGAGGGACGGCTCGAATGAACACGCGGTCAGGAAGCGAATGGAGGCTCAGGTTCCGGATGAGGTGAAAGTCGAGCTTGCGGATGAAGTAATTTATATGTCGGGATCGCTCGATACGGTACAGAGGCAGTTAACTGAACTTTTGAAAAAATTAGAGGAATCGGAATAAAAATGTGGACTTTTGAAGAAGTGCAGAAATATCTGGCGGATACTGCCCCACCGGGAAAAAGTGTTTACGGCCTGGAGCGGATAAATCATTTACTGGAAATAACCGGGCATCCCGAAAAAGGCATGGCCTGCATTACTGTAGTCGGGACTAATGGAAAAGGATCAACCCTTGCGTTCCTGGATTCCATCCTGCTTGAGCATGGAATGAAGACGGTATGCCACATAAAGCCGCATGTCGAGAGTGTGACGGAACGCATGAGAATCAATGGCAGGGATTCGACCGAAGACGAGTTTGCGTCGGCAATGTGGGAGGTCAAACAGGCTGTCGATGAAAAATGGATACGCGACGACAAACCTACATATTTCGAGCTGATATTCGCAGGGACGTTGATATTCGGAAGAATGAACGAAGCTGAAATCGCTATCCTGGAAACCGGACTGGGTGGACGCCTGGATGCGGTTAACGCAGTGGACGCGATGATGGTGCTGTTGACGTCGGTGAGCTATGACCATACGGAATATCTTGGAGAGACTCTTACAGAAATAACAGGAGAGAAAGTTGTTGTTGCGAGAAGGGGAACAACACTGGTAGCGCAGGAAAATCCCGAGGAAGTTACGGAAGTCGTCAGGCATTATTGTGAGGAGAACGGGGTCAGATATGTGAGGAAAAGGGAGTATTTGTCAGCGGCTGAAGACAATAAATATGAGTCGGTCAGGTGGAATCTTCAATTATCTCCCGATTCCCCCGTAATTGAATTGAAGCCACAATTGAAGGCGAATTACCAGTTGGAAAATGCGGACCTTGCCATCAGCGGATTTTACGAATTCGCAAATTCGGAAGAGGGAGAAAGATTAGACATATCGCCGGACATTGAAAAGGTGAAGGCGGGTATCGAGAAGGCGCACATTCCAGGCCGGTGGGAAATATTTAATATTGAGGGTGGAGTGCATGTCCTGGTGGACGGGGGGCACAATACAGAGGCGCTAAATCTTGTACTGGGTGAATACAGGAATTACTGTTTCAGAAAGAAGACCATAATTTTCGGTGCGAAGAAAACGAAGGATCTTCATGAAGTACTTCCGAAGATCGTCGAGGTCGGAAGGCACATAATTTTCTGCCCTGTCCCAGATATTGAATACCATGAGCCGTCGGAATTAGTCGTACAGGCGGAGAAGTATGTTGACAGGGAGAACAAATCAATTCATATTGAACTTTATAAAGTGGATTCTATTGAGGAAGGTCTCGAAAAGGCGATAGAAGTGACCGAAGGTCCGGTAATGGTGACCGGGTCGATATATCTCGCCGGTGCAGCGATGCGACATATAAGGAAAAAGATGAGCCTTAGCGGGACCACAAGAGTCTAAAGCAGATTGAAAGGCAGGAGTGAAACTATGGCGTCAGCGTCGACAGGATTCATGGTAAAAAGCATTATTTTATTGACACTGGTAATAGTTCTTATGGGAGCCAGTATGTTTCTTGGCAAGGCAGTGGGCAGGAGCGTAATGGCTTTCACGGAAGACAAGATACAGGAAACACCGGGGATGAACGACTCGGGAAATGATACATCCGAATTTGTAACCGAAGTTCTTGAGGGAAACCGTTCGTCGTTTGGATACGATCCTGCCAACGCGGGGCAGATCCAGTTTTCACGGGAGTGGGCGGATCCGGAAGAGTCTGAATTATCTACCGTCGCAGAAGAAGGAAATATTGTTGAGATAACCATCCATGAACCATCACTTGAGGGTGATGATACTGGAGGAACTGATCTCCTGGATAGTGGCACTGACGAAGACCAGGGGCAGGAAGGCTCTTCGGCTGGTTCGAGCATTTTCGAACTGGGAGATTCGTCGGTCTACCGTATCCAGGTCGGGATGTACGGGGATAATGAGAATGCAGAGAGCGTCTGGAGACGGCTTACGCAGGCAGGATTTGATGCAAGCGTATCGACTTTCGCGGATAACGGGGAGACCAAGTACAGGGTATGGGTCGGTTCTTACCACTTGAGAGAAGAGGCTGACAGTGTCGCGGAACAGATGAGGAGCCTGAATTTCGACGCCTGGGTATACCAGGTGGAGTAGCAGGCATGCAACTTATACAGCCGCAGGGGTACATATGATGTGGAGGAATTATTGATATGCCAGATGATAAAGAAAAAAAAGAAAATGTACCGCCTGGATTGGGCAGACCACCAAAACCGCTCGGAGTTCACGATGAGAAGGTGTTGGGGCAATCCGGACCCGTTCAGCTATCGGCATCCAGACGCGGATTCCTGACCCTGGGATCAGTAGGCCAGTCGGGGGCGTACTCACCGTCGGTACCGGAAATGCCTACGCCCCCTGAAGACATTCAGCGGGGGATGTCAAGCGATCCACCGGAAATGGCAGAGGCTGTCAAGATAGGGATGAGTATCCAGGAAGACCCGGTGCAGGCAATTAAAGATAAAGATATAACTGAGCGGGTTAAAGTAATCACACCGGAGCCGGCGTACGCCATATCTGATTCTCCGCCAGCCTATGAGCCGCCGACAAGATCTGTATTTGATATGCAGAAGGCTCCTGTATATGGAATTTCAGAGACAGCCTACAGGGCGCCGTCGAAACCCAGGGCGAGCGCTGGAACAAGCTGGTCTCCGATTAAGCACGAGCCTGTAATTCACGAAAGCGCGTTTGTACACCCGGATGCCATTGTGATTGGAAATGTTGTGGTTGGGGCGGACGTTTTCATAGCGCCTGGGGTACAGATCCGCGGTGATAACGACGAGCCGATCTATATCGGGGAGGGTTCGTATCTCCAGGAAAGTGCCATCATTCGGGACCTGCCTACAAGAAAAGACGGAAAACTGCAGTCACAGCGAGTGGTGGAGCATGAGAACGAGCAGTATTCAGTTTACATTGGCAAAAATGTTGTTGTATCGCCGCAAGCCCAGGTTCACGGACCTGCAAGGGTCGAAGATGGCGCGTTCATAGGGATGCAGGCGCTGGTTTTCTGGGCAGTGGTCGGAAAGGGAGTGGTAGTTGAACCCGGAAGCCTGATAATGAATGTACTTATCACGGAAAGTGTGTTTGTCCCCGCAGGATTGAAGGTAACGAGTAATAAAAATGTGAATGACCTCCCTCCGCTGACAAGGCAGTACAGGTTTTTCGATCTCGCCGCAGAGACGATCAAGGATAAGAAGGAATTGCTGTCGGGATACAAGGCGATGTACGAATCGATGTGATATGGCGTATGAAAATGCTTTATGCTATACTCCGCAGGTAATCAGGGTAAATCCGATTTAAAAGGCGGAGCGTGCCCACATTTGCCAATTCCGTAACAGAACGAACGAGGTTCGTCAATGCGTTTCAACTCAATTTTCACACTGATAACACTATTGATCGCGACTCAGGTATTCTGCAGTATCCCTGCAGGAGCGTCGCGGGGTGTAACTCCCGGTTACGACAGGGAATTCTCGGACTTTCTACAGAGCCAGGGTGAAAAGATTCAGCCTAGTGTAGTAATAATTGAAACCAGGTACACGAGGATGATAAACGACAATGGCCACATGCGGGAGATCCTGATCGAGGGCGACTTTGCCACAGGATTTTTTTACAACAGGGAAGGAATTGTCGTTACTGATTACAGTGTTGTTAAACATGGGCCGCCGAGTTACTTCACGCGAACGGGTGTAAGCGGAACAGATGCAAATTATATCATGGTCAGACTGGCTGACGGGCGGACGTATGAAGCCGATGTAATTGGCACGGACGCCGCTTCAGCGATCGCAGTACTGCAGGTAAAATTCATCGAACCGGAAGACTCTATTCCGATAATAATCGGGAATTCAAGCGACGTAATTGTGGGCGAGCCGATACTGTTCCTGGGATACAACTGGATAACGAGGTCGAGAATCAGTTATGACTTTGGCGTGGTTAGCGCGCTTCGTCCTAAATATCCCACTATCGAAGAAAGCACAAACCAGTATTTCCAAATCAATGTTCCGCAGAACTACGGAAATGAAGGCGGAGTGGTTGTTAATTCGAATGGCGAAGTAATAGCCATCATGACCGATATCTCACCGTATTCGGACGCAACAGAGATACATTTCGCTCTGCCGATAGCGTCGGCGATCGAGGTTGTAGATGCGATACTCGATGAAGGCGAAATGCATCGTCCGTGGTTCGGGTACCGGCTACTTGAAATGACACCGCAGATCGAGAGGGCATATTCGATCCTGAGCGATTTGAACGGGGATGGACTGGTAACAAACGCTGACAGGGATCTTTTCGAGGAAGAATGGGGATTCGATCTGAGAGAATGCATATTCATTATATGGGTAGATGAAGATTCTCCCGCTGCGGATGCCGGATTGAGGGAAGGAGACATACTCCTGAAATTTAACGGAGTGCCCGTACCGACTATGAACGACCTGAGAAATCAGATCGACAGATACCGGATCGGAGACAGGGTCACAATGGAATGGGTGAGAAGGGAATATACAATATGGGATGCGTACCTCGCTGAGGTGACGGTAGAGTACAGTGGCCAACGTGACGAAGAAGAAGAAGAAGAATAATTGAACAATCAAAATGCCCCGGTAAAATGGGGCATTTGTTTTATTCCGGTAGTCTGATAAAATTATCGCAGGAAAGTTCTAATGTATGGAGGTACATTTCAATGAAGGTCTTTTTTGCGGATGGACGTCGTCTGTCCTGATAATCCTATTTTTTTCAACATTTATGTTCAGCATTGGTACCCGGGACTCTAAAGCGGAAGAGCATGTACCCCAGATGGATCTGGTGAATGGGGGTGTTGATTTTTTCAACGAGATCGCTCCGTAACAGGGAAATCGGGGACCAGGTCGTAATAACCTTCACCCGCGATGGAAATGACATGAGGCCTGCGGTGGTTACGATCGGGGAAAAGCTCACCAGATTTTCAGGAAGGCGTATTTACGCGTATGCGGAAGGACCCTATGCACAGCAAGCCACCTTCTATGCGTCGGATACTACATATTAAAATAATTTTAATGCGTTGAATCCTTTGTATTTTTCTCAAATTTCATTACAATAGGCGGGTGAAGATCCAGTCCGTGTGGATTTCCGATACATTTGTATGTACAGGAGAAAACCACGGATGTTGAATCGATGCCGCATGCCGGAAATGCGTAGCGGTTTTTGTATTTCCGGGTGCACTGTGGCGGATATAAATTAATTTCTGAACCGGGTGTCCGGAAAACAGGTCTAAAATGACTGGAGTAATAGTAGCTGGAACCTGGGACTGTCGCAGGCATAAAATAAAATTCGATTAAAGATAATATGGTACACGCAGATAAGGGCTTAATGCAGGAGGCGTTTGAAAGTACCAAATACCTGACCGCAGGAGCGGTCATGGAGGGAACGAATTGAAAGAATTCTTCAGAACTCCGTTCAAAGTAGCCGCATTGGCGATCTTCGCCGCACTGTTCGTAATTTCCACTTCCAGTGCTCCGACACAAGCGGAAGAGCGTGAGCCACTAATGGACCTGAGAAATGGCGGCGAACTATTCTTCCAGGAGATCGCCCCATCAATAGCCCAGATTTTCACTGGTGGCAGCGCCGGATCGGGATACGTGATCGACCGCGAGGGATACCTGATCACAAATTATCACGTGACGGGTTCGAACCAGAATTTCGAGATTGCCTTTTATGGCGACGAGGAAAATTCGCGTGCATACCGGTCGGGACGATGGCAGGGACATTTGATAGCCGAGGACCCCGCACTCGACCTGGCCGTCATCAAGGTTGACGCACCGCCGGAAAGATTTCATCCCGTCAGGCTTGGCGACAGCGCCTTGATGCAGCCAGGGGACACGGTAGCCACATTCGGCTCACCCGGTGGAGACGCCGGATGGGTAGACCGCAGTTCGATCAACTTCGAAGACAGCTGGCTTGAATTTTATAATCTGAACCTGGGTGTAATAGCAGAAGTGTTCAGTTTCGAAGAAGCATTCTGGACATTCAGGGAGATCGGGTTCATCGATTACATGAACCGGGCTGGAGTCAGGGATTATGGATCTGCGGTTGAGTACCTGTTCCATACGGACAGTGCGATCAACCATGGTAACTCCGGCGGTCCATGCCTGAACATTTTTGGTGAAGCGATAGGAACAAACACATGGGGATTCGGCGGCGAGAACGTCGGAATGAGCGTCCCTGTTAATCTCCTGAAGAAAAATGTAGCCGACATGATCGAGTATGGACGTGTAAGGCGTCCATGGTGCGGAATTTCACTTCATCCCGCCAGAGCGCCACAGAGCGAAGTCAACAGGGCGATGGAGAACGAGGCACTTCCATTCACGGGGCTTGTCTGGTTCGACACTACACCTGATGTAATGAAAATTCATGAAGTAAATCCATACTCACCTGCATACGACGCCGGTCTCCGTGTAGGAGATGTCATTCAGGCGGTTGACGGAGTTGTGTTCAAGAACGTCTTTGATGTTTACAGTTATTTCCTGGGCCGTGAGCTTGGTGACGAAGTCAGGATTGACTTCACCCGCAATGGAAACGATATGCCTCCGGCAATCGTAACAATTGACGAGAAGAAGACCAGGTATTCAAATCGTATCATCCAGGCTTACGGATCCGGTTCATGGTCAGCCGAGGTAACCAGGTATAGTGCTGAAATTACTTACTAAACTCCCCGTTCACTTCTCAGTCTGTGGACAAACAACAGCGGAGGAAATGTTTATAAAATGCGACGGCTAATTCATATTTTAATCCTGGCATTGATAATTATTCTGCCAGGAAACATTCTGAATGCCCAGGATGACGAAGCCACTGTCCTTGACAGGGAGAATTTTCCGCCTGTCCAGGTAGCCAAGGTTGGAGGAGATTGTCTCGTTACGGTCGAGAGCATCGGCCTTGAGTACGCGGGATTTTCCCTTGCAAACCCTTGGCAGCGGCAGATATCCGAAGTTGGCGGCACCGGATTCATCGTGAGCCCTGACGGATATATCCTGACATCGCCATCAGTGGTTACTGATTCCAACATCCTCACCGTCACCTATAATGGAGAAGATTACGAGGCTACAGTCGAAGTGATCGACGATTACTACGACCTGGCGCTTATCAAGATCGATGCCACAGGTCTTCCGTCGGCGAGATGGGGAGATAGCGACCTTGTTGAGCGTGGATTGCCAATTGTGGTAATGGGCGCTCCGGCAGGACTCGAAAAAACCCTGACCTACGGATTTGTCACAAATATCAGGGATTTCAGGATCAACGGGCCTCACGGTTACGATGGCATGCTTGTTCCGGATACGTTTGTAATCGACGCGGCTCTGCATGCCGGTGTACAGACTGGTCCTGTTTACAATCCCGATGGGGAAATAATCGGTGTAGTAAGCAGGAAATCCCGTGGCGGCGAAGAGGACATCGGATACGCGATCCCCTCGAATGTCGTTCAGGGAATTGTAAACCAGATGATAACCGAAGGGCGGGTCTGCCATCCGTGGCTCGGAATCTTCCCCCACTACGACTATTCCAGGGCTCTGGCGTTGTACATGGGAATTCCGATCAATGAGATAGATCCTGAAACCGGCGATATGTACGATGTTGTCGGAGTACTTGTAAACACGGTAGCCGAGACGTCGCCGTCCGCAGCGGCAGGAATCACGCGTGGAGATCTTATTCTTCGTGCGGACGACCATCTCCTGAGGACAATCAAGGACCTCGAGGAGTTGATCCTTGGAAAAGGATGCGGGCAGGAAGTATCGCTTGTCATAATCAGGAATTACGAGTTAAGGTATATAGAGATCGAGATAGGCGATAAACAGGAAGACTACGGCAATATCTATTTTGCCCGCGGACAGGTTTCCATTTAGCAATACCGATAATCAAGATTAATAAGGGTCCCGTAGAGGGACTCTTTTTTTATGTAAATCGCGGGATTTATCCAATATTCATTGTGATATAATGCCTCTTTAAATTATTTAAGCTGTAATTTGAGGTTTTTTAATGATAGTTCTGGCTATCCTCGATGGATGGGGACTCAGCAGCGAGGATAAGAAAAATGCGGTTCTGCATGGCAGGACGCCGTTTATGGATAGAGTAGCATCGAGATATCCCGGGCGTCCAATCTTCGCGCATGGAGAGTATGTGGGACTCCCGGTGGGACAGATGGGAAACAGCGAGGTCGGGCATCTGAATATCGGCGGAGGCAGGGAAATCCGTCCTGATCTTGTAGTCATTAATAAGCTGATAGAAACTGGCGATTTTTACGATAACGAGGTCCTTTCCGGATTCGTTGAGAAGGTAAAGGCGCGGTCAGGGCGGATTCACATCATGGGGCTGTTGTCGGATGGCGGAATTCATTCTCACATCAGGCATCTCGAAGCGCTTTATGAATTGATAGACAGGCATGGCCCCGTTGAATCGTTCCTGCATGCGTTCCTTGACGGGCGTGATACGGAGCCAAGGGTCGGAGATAAATTCATCAGGCAGGCTGAGGAGTTCATGGCAAAATATCCCGACGCTCATTTCAGGACAATCGGTGGTAGATCGTTCGGGATGGACCGGGATAAAAACTGGAGCAGGATAAAGACTCATTACGATGCGATAGTCAGGGGAAGGGCTGAATATGAAGGATACGATGCTGAGGTGGCATTCAGGGAAGCTTCCGACCGCGGTGAAACAGACGAGTTTGTGACCCCGGTTGTTTTGAGTGTCCCCGAAAGTGTGAACGGATGCGTCTTGCCGGGTGATGGAGTCATACATTTCAATTTCAGGGCTGACCGTGGAATACAGATGACATCGGCATTAACAACAAGGGATTTCAATGAGTTCGATGTCGGGGGCCGTCCTGGGACCGATATGGTGACATTCACCAGGTACGATGAATACCTTGATGCTGGCGTGGCGTTCGAAGGGGAGGTCCTGCATGAGACCCTGACAGAGATGGTGTCGAGGCAGGGCGGAAAAATATTCAAAATAGCCGAAACTGAAAAATGGGCTCATGTGACGAAATTTTTCAATGGCGGAGTGATGAATCAATTTGATGGGGAAGACCGGCATTTGTGCCAGTCTCCGATTGAGGTTCGTCCGCATTATGACAAGAAGCCGGAAATGAGCGCGGATGAGATCGCGGAGGTACTCGTAAAAAGGATACTGGAAAAAAGAGATGATCTTATCGTGGTGAATTTCGCGAACCCGGATATGGTCGGGCATACCGGAGTATTTGAAGCGGCTGTCAAGGCAATCGAGACGGTCGATAGCTGTGCTGAAAGGGTTTACAAAGCTGTCAGCGAGGTTGGCGGGACAATGATCATTATCGCGGACCATGGTAACGCCGAGGAAATGGTAGATGATAACGGGGAGCCTGCCACCAAGCACACAATAAATCCGGTCCCGTTTTATGTGCTCGATGAAAATGTCAGGGTTCGGGAAGATGAAGGCAGCCTGAGGGATGTCGCCCCTACAATACTCAGGTTGATGGGTATCGGGCAGCCGGATGTAATGAGCGGAATCAGCCTTGTGGTGTAAAATCGAATATTTAGAGATAAGGACAGGGGGAATAAAATGGACTTCAAACTATCGGAAGAACAACAGGAAGTCATCGATCTGGTCAGGCAGGTAGCGGATGAACAGCTAGCGCCGAAGATGATCGAGAACGATGAAACGGGAAAATATTTCCACGAGAATTTCAAGCTGCTTGGAGAGCTCGGATTGACAGGGGCGATCTTTCCGGAAGAATACGGGGGAACCAATCTTGGTTACCTGATCTACGCGATGTCTCTTGAAGAGATCAGCCGGGGAGATTTTAATACCGGGCTTACACTGTCGGTTCATCTGATGGCTGGGAGCACTATCAGTAATTATGGATCCGACGAGCAGAAGGAAAAATATCTCAGGGATATCACCGCCGGGAAACTTCTACTCGCGTTCGCGTTATCGGAGCCCGACTTCGGATCGGAGGCGTCGGGCTTGAAGTGCAAGGCGGATCCGGTAAAAGGCGGGTATGTACTGAACGGAACGAAGGCGTGGATAACGAATGCCGAAGTTGCCGATCTATTCGTTCTGTGGGCGACGGCGGGTCCGGGATATGGGAAACGTGGAATCACGACATTTTTAATTGAAAAAGATACGGAGGGATTTGAGGTCCTGAAAAAAGAGGAAAAGATGGGCGGGTCGGGTACATCGACATGCCAGCTTGCGCTGACGGATTGTTATGTTCCGGAGTCGCAGAGGCTGGGGCTGGAAGGAAAGGGACTCGGGATCGCGTTGAACGGATTAAGCGGTGGAAGGATCGGGATTGCCGCTAACGCGACCGGAGTAGCGCAGAGAGCGCTTGATGAGGCTTTGAAGTATTCAAAGGAGCGGGTACAGTTCGGAGTACCGATAAGCGAGTTCCAGGGTATCCAGTGGAAACTTGCGGATATGGACACCGGGATACAGGCAGGAAGGCTGATGTACGAGAAGGCGGCATATCTGAAAGAAAAGGCGGGAAATTCCATCGAGCTCGACCCGATAAAGGAAGCGAGCCAGGCGAAATGTTTCGCTACCGACAACGCGATGCACGTCTGTACTGAAGCTGTCCAGATAATGGGCGGCTATGGATATTCAAGGGAGTATCCCGTCGAGAGATTGATGAGATACGTAAAAGTAACGCAGATTTTTGAGGGTACGAATGAGATTCAGCGGAATGTAATAGCTAAGGAATTGTTAAAGGATTAAGAGTTTCCGGGCGGTGTATTATAAGGGGGTAATTTTCGAACGAATGGTGAGGTTCCTGAATCTACATAACGGGTGGATACAGATGAAAATAACAGGAAAATTTTTAACCGCACTGATCGCATTTACTCTGGTTGCCGGATTATCGGGTGATGCGTTGGCGGATACGATTTCTGTAGACAGGGATTACCGGCCGCTCCCCCAATTGAAAGTGCCTCATGGAGCGATGGACTGGAGCCATGGGTATTTATATCTGGTCACAAACGACTGGCGCAGCGACTCATTCGCGGTAAGGCGATACGAGTTAACAACTGGTGCATTGGAGACGGTTCAATTGCAGCGATACGATTCATGCTGTCCGATAGAGCCAAGGCTTGTGTCGATCGACCCGAATGGATCGATAATTTCACTTGAATATACCGGTTACCTGAACGGGATCAGCATTTACAAGCACGGCTCGAATGGGCTTCTTGACCTTGACTGGGGCCGGGAAGATTTCATCGAGGAGTATGAATCGGAGGACCGGGAAAACGTTGAAAGGTCGGGAGAACCGTACGAAAGAGGCGAGAGCGCCATCGATTACTCTAATTCTGGCGGACGCCTCAGGTTTCAGTTTTCCAACCCAAGGGATATGATCTCTCAGGCGGATGGGTCGGTACTGGTGCTGGATGCATCGGACAGGTATGTATACAGGATACTCGCGGATGGCAGTTCGGTCGAAAAATTCATCGGGCAGGAAGATTACATCCCTGTGAATCCGATGAGACTGATACAGGATTCGGACGGGTATTTGTACCTGGTGGATTATTATCCGTATGATGATTTCGACCGGCGCGGAACCATCGGGGTTTTCAAATTCAAACCGGATGGGGAATGGATTTGGGGATGGGGAGAAGGAGCGGGAGGAATAAATGACCTGTTCCGGTCGCCTGTGGATCTGAATACGCTGCTGATCGACGGTCTGGGCAATATGATGATGCTTGGAGCTGACGGAACGGACTGGGCACGTACGGATATCGAAACAAGAAATCATGGTCTGGTTTATCAATATGATAAGGAAAGCGGGCAATTCATCTACGCATCGAATGTGCAGAACCAGACTGGGCACGATTCGAGTTTTGTGGGTATAATCGCAAATCCCGAAGGTGGATTTATTCACATTGAAAACTGGGATTTTACTCTATACCTTAATTATTATACGCTCGATGGGAATTTAACCGACCGGATCGAGATCGACGATTTATATTAATCGGATCCCGGCAAATAAATCTAAGGCGGCAACGGTTAGTGATTATCTGGACAGACTACGATCGATTATCAAAACGTGAGATTCAGTCAAGGCAGGCGGGGATACTCAACAAGTTTCTGAAAGAACAGCTGCTTAATTATTCTACCCATTACAGGGAATTATTCAAGAATGCAGGATTAAAGGCGGACGATATCAGGACGATCGCGGACCTGAGGAAAATTCCATTTACAACAAAAAAAGATATCGCGCCCACTCCGGACGATCCGAAACGTCCGACGAGATTAATCCTTCAGCCAGATCCTGAAACATACCGGTCTACCCTGACTTTAAGGAAAAAACTCGGATTGGTGAAGAACAGGTTCATCTCCGGTAGGGAAGTCAGGGAGCAGGTCCTGGACGAGTACATGCCGGTCCAGTTTATCGCGACAACGGGACGAACTGCGCTTCCCACACCCTTCATTTACACGAACCGAGACATGATCAAATTCAAGGCGGCAGCAAAAAGGCTATTTATGAAGTCGGGAATCCGAAGGGACAGCGATATCATAATGAACGTGTTTCCGTACGCGCCGCATCTCGCTTTCTGGATTGTCCACGAGGCGGGCATGCAGGTCGGTGCGCCGATATTTCATACCGGCGGGGGAAAGGTGCTTGGGTCCGAGAGAATTCTAGCGCTGATAAAGGCGTACAGGGCTACCGTGCTTGTCGGGGTGCCGGGATATGTTTATCACCTGCTCAGGCTGGCAACTGAAAAGCAGCTGGATTTTTCAAATGTGCGACTGGTGATACTCGGAGCTGAACGGGTTACGTGGGGAC